>CAZUPX010000860.1:0-3745 GCA_964622155.1 uncultured Planctomycetaceae bacterium
TATGCGTTGTGCCAGGTGCCGGCCGGCTGGTTGGGTGACCGTTGGGGCGGCCGACGCGCACTGACGCTCTATGTCGCCGCGTGGTCGCTGGCGATGATCGGACTGGCTTCTGCCGGCGGACTGGTTTCACTGCTCGTGATGCGCGGACTGCTGGGCGTGGGACAGGCCGGCGCCTACGCCACGACGGCCGGCTTCCTGCGCCGCTGGATGCCCTTTTCGCAGCGCGGCTTCGCCAATAGCGCCGTCTCGCTCGGCGGCCGGGCAGGCGGTGTCTTAGCGCCCGCACTTACGTCGCTGGGAATGGGTTTGGCGGCCGTTGCTGGGATCAGCGGCGGGCGCTGGCGACCGGTGTTTGTCGCCTACGCGGTGATCGGCTTCATCTGGGCATGGCTTTTCTGGCGTTGGTTTCGCGACGGGCCCCGCCGCCATCCGAACTCCAACGCCGCCGAAGTCTCGTTGATCGAAGGCCCAGCGGCTGCGCCCGAGTCCCCGACGTCCGCCGCCACGTATTCCATCTCGCCGGCTGCGCTCGTCGGCAGTCGCTCGTTGTGGTTTCTGGTCCAAGTGAACTTCGTGATCAACGTGGGCTGGATTCTGGTCGGCACTCTGCTGCCGACCTACCTGATCAAGGTGCACGGCCAAAGCGAGATCGAAGCCGGGTTCGCCACCAGCCTCGTCGCGTTTGCCGGGATGGGCGGCTGCCTGGCGGGTGGCTTTGCAACCGACATTTTGGCGCGGAGAGTTGGTCTCGTGTGGGGCCGTCGCGCGCCGTGCATCTTTTCCTACGGCGGGGCCGCGCTGGCCTACGGCATCTGCTATTTCCTCGATGACCCTCGCGCGATCGTGACGCTGTTGGTTATCGCGTCGTTCCTGGGCGATTTTGGACTCGGTTCGCTGTGGTGTACGTATCAGGACATCGGCGGCGCTTTCTCGGGCACGGTATTGGGAGTGGGCAATATGTCGGGCAACATCGGCGCGGCGCTGGCCAGCTCCTTCATCCCACGGCTGGCCAACGAATTTGGTTGGTCGGCAAGTTTCGCGCTGTCCTTCGCAGCCTATACGTTGGGTGCGCTCGGTTGGCTGGGGATCGATCCGCGCGCGGCGATTAACCCAGTGCGCCGCAAGTCGTCCTACCAGCAGGCCGTCAGCGATTGAATGAGCATGGCCGGTGGCTTAAACTTGGGAGCAGCCAGCACACTAACCCGACGCGCCAGCGAGGGATTCCTCGACGGTGGTGCACAGAATCCCTCGCTGGCGCGTCGGGTTAGTATGAAAGCCTTGATCCGCTTTTACGTCCCGAACGTTGCCATGATTACCAGCCGGAAACCATTGCCGCTGTGGATCTTGCTGCTGGTTGGCATATTCACGGCCGGTGGAGCATTCGGCCGGCTTGGCTGGACCGATGAACACCCGGCCGCGAGCAAGTCACCCAAGCTATGGTCGCTGGCTCCGATTGTACGTCCCTCGCTGCCGTCCGTTAACGACGTCACTTGGCCGAAAGGCGCGATTGACCGCATCATCCTGGCGCCCTTGGAAGCCAAGGGCTGGCAACCGGCCGCGCCGGCGTCGCGGGCTCGGCTGATCCGCCGTGCGTACTTTGACCTGTGGGGCTTGCCCCCTTCGCCCGAGGATGTTGTCGAGTTCGTTGCCGACTCTTCGAGCGACGCCTACGAGCGGCTGTTGGATCGGTTGCTCGCCAGTCCGCATTATGGCGAGCGCTGGGCCCGCTACTGGCTCGATCTGGTGCGATTTGCCGAGACCAACGGATACGAGCGGGACGCGCTTAAGCCCGGGGCGTGGCAGTATCGCGATTGGGTGATCGACTCGCTCAACGCCGACAAGCCCTACGATCGCTTTGTCACCGAGCAGTTGGCTGGCGACGAGCTATCGGATGCGACGGACGAGACGCGAATCGCTACCGGTTTTTTGCGCGTCGGCACGTTCGACGACGAGCCGAACGATCCGCTGAAGTACAAGTTCGAGCAGCTCGACGACCTGGTACACGCGACTGGCACGTCATTTCTGGCGCTGACGATCAAGTGTGCCCGCTGCCACGACCACAAGTTCGATCCGATCCCGCAGACCGACTACTACTCGCTGTTGAATTTCTTCATCGCCGGCAAGGCGGCCGAGGGCCCGTTGTTGGCATACACGGACGCCGGGCGCGAGGCCCCAGCGGTGCAGCTATTGCAAGGTGGCGAGCCGACGCGCCCCGGTGCGACGGTGGCGCCGGCGTACTTGTCGATGATTCCGTCGCTTGCGCGCCCGGTTGAGCCTGCGCCATCGCAGGCAAAGACAACGCTGCGGCGCACGCAGTTGGCCGCCTGGATCGTCGATCGCAAGAATCCGCTGACCGCGCGCGTGATGGTCAACCGGCTTTGGCAGCATCATTTTGGCCAGGGTCTGGTACGCACGCCTGACAACTTCGGCATGCTCAGCAGCCCGCCAACGCATCCCGAGCTGCTCGATTGGCTGGCGAGCGAGTTGCTTGACGGCGGCTGGCGGCTGAAGCGGATACACAAGATGATCATGCTCTCCGGCACGTATCAGATGGACTCCACGCATCCGCGCGAGGCGGAATACTCGGGAGTCGACTTTGCCAACAATCTCTGGTGGCGGACCAATCGCCATCGGTTGGAGGCCGAGCCGCTGCGCGACGCGATGCTGGCCACCAGCGGACAATTG
The DNA here is from genome assembly GCA_964622155.1 of uncultured Planctomycetaceae bacterium. Classification (GTDB taxonomy): domain Bacteria; phylum Planctomycetota; class Planctomycetia; order Pirellulales; family PALSA-1355; genus CAZUPX01. The sequence goes on from CAZUPX010000860.1 coordinate 2,686, forward strand.
AACATCAAGGCCGGAGGGCCGAGCTTCTTTCCGCCCGCGACCAAGGAATCGCTCGAAGGACTGTCAAAAAAAGGGGCCGAGTGGGGGCAGTCTTCGCCCGACGAACAGGCGCGACGCAGCATCTACATGATGACCAAGCGATCGCTGCTGTTACCGCTGATGACCACGTTCGACTCGAGCGACACGACGCAGCCCTGTAGCCAGCGAAATGTTTCAACCGTGGCCCCGCAGGCGTTGGCCCTATTGAACAACGACTTCGTTCATCAGCAGAGCCGCGCGTTTGCCGCTCGCGTGCTGCGCGAGGCGGGAGCCGATCCGACCGCGCAGATCAATCGCGCCTGGTGGCTGGCGTTGGGTCGACCGCCGGGTGAGCAAGACTGCTACGCGGCGCTTGCGCATCTGGCTCGCCAACGTGAGATTCTCGCCAAGCGTGCCATGCCGGATGCCACGGCTGGCTTGCCCAGCAGTGCCGGCGCCGCGGGTAATCCATCCACCCCACTTAACGATGACGACATTCGTCGCGAAGCCTTCGAGTCTCTCTGTCACGTATTGCTGAATCTCAACGAGTTCATTTATGTCGACTGAACGCCGAACGCTCCCTACCTCCGGCCTGCGGCCTCCCGCCGCGCACCTATTCCCCTGCGGCCAGACACGGCGCGAGTTCGTATGGGAAATGGGGGCGGGCTTCGCCGGGTTGGCACTGTCGGCACTACTGGATGGCGACGGTTTTTTCAGCCGACACGCCGCCGCGGCCACCACGGCATCGCGCGTCGATCCACTCGCGCCCAAGTCGCCGCATTTCAAGACTCCGGCCCGAGCGTGCATCTTTCTGTTGATGAATGGCGGCCCGAGCCACATCGACACCTTCGACTACAAACCGACGCTGGCCAAGTATGCCGGCCAGCCGCTACCGGCCGACAAGCAGTTCACCAATTCCGGCAACCGGAAGATGGGTTTTCTGACACCCGCCTGGCGTGAATTCCGGCCGGGCGGCGCCAGCGGCTTGATGATTTCCGATTATTTCCCGCGCGTCCGCGAGCACGCCGACAAGCTGGCCCTG
>CAZUPX010000861.1:0-2869 GCA_964622155.1 uncultured Planctomycetaceae bacterium
ATTCGATCGGCAAGACTCATGGCAACGGCTCCGCCTGGTGATCCGAACCACGCGCGCACCTCGGCGCCCGTGCGGCGATTTTAGTGTTCGGCGGCGTGCATCGGAAGTTAGTGATCCGCCACAGGCTGATTTTCGTGTGCCACTGGCAGAGCCAGTGCTGAACAGAACGAGTCAGGGAGCACTGGCAGAGCCAGTGGCACACGGCAGAGACGCCAGCTCGACCGCTTCGAATCGCGCGCCCCGGATTCGGGACAGTTCTGACGTCGAGGACGGGGTTACCGCCGTCGAGACGCCCTGATGGCTGCCAGCGATGTTACACCAACTGCTGCAGCCTGGCTGCTTCTTCGCGAATGCGATCGGGCCCGCCCAGCAACTGCCGATTGGCGCCGATCCGCTTGAACCACAAGTGCAATCCAAGCTCGTCGGTGAACCCGATGCCGCCGTGCACCTCGGTCGCGGTTCGCGCCACGAATGTCGCCGCTTCGCTGAGGTGGGCCTTGGTGTGGCAGGCGGTCAGCCGCGCTTCGTCGGGAATGGAGTCGAACGCGTACGCGGCATACCACAGCATGGCGCGGCACGGCTCCAGCTCGGCCGCCATTTCGGCACACATGTGTTTGACCGCCTGAAACGACCCCACCGCGCGGCCAAACTGCACGCGTTGCTTGGAATAGGCAACGGCCTGGTCCAGCATGTGCTGTGCCGCGCCCAATGTGTCCGCCGCCAGCATGATGCGTCCGGCGTCGATCATGCGTGCGCACACCTGGGGATCGCGACTGCCGGGCAGCAGGTCGGCGGCCACGTTGTCAAAAGTCAGTTCGCCGATGACGCGCGACTTGTCGATCGTTGCCAGCGATTGGCGCTTGAGGCCCGGTGCGTCGGCCTCGACCAGGTAAAGCGCGCGGTGGTTGTCGGCCACAAGATAGACGTCGGCCTCGAAATCCAAGACGAACAGGGCCCTGCCGTGCAGCGTGGAGCCGTCGGCCTGAACGTGCGCTCCCTCGCGCGAACTGATGGCCTCGCTCATCGCCGCGCCGGCGATGATACTGCCCTCGGCCAGTCGGGGCAGCCATCGGGTCTGTTGGCTCTTTGAACCGGCTTGCGCGATCGCCAACGGCACGAGCGCGACCGTGGCGACGAAAGGGACCGGAGCGACGCGCGAACCAAGCGTCTCGGCGACCAGCGCCGCGTCCAAGAGACTAAGACCGATGCCGCCGTGCTGCTCCTCGATGAGCATCCCGGGAATGCCCAAGTCGCACAGACCGGCCCACACGTCGGCAGCGCGGTTTTCGCCGGCGGCAGCAAACCGCTTGACGCGCTCCAGAGGCGCACCGCGATCCAGGTAACGGCCTACGCTGTCTTGCAGCAATTCCTGCTCTTTGGAGAGACCAAATTCCATGTCGAGTCCCTTGTGCGTCTTCCAACAAGTTCGGACCTGTCGCCCTTGGTCAGGGAGCACGAAGCCCGCAGGGTTTCGTGCGGACCAAGTCATTCGGACGCAGGAATAATGTTCGTGGCACTGCCACTTGTTATGGCTTTACTTTGGGTTCGCGCGGCATGCCCAACCCGCGTTCGCTGATGATGTTCTTTTGAATCTGCGAGGTGCCGCCGCCGATAATGAGGCCCAAGAACAACATGTACATGAACTGCCACGAGCCGCCGGCGCGAAGGTGCGGGCTGTCGCGGTAGAGGATGCCCAGCTCGCCCAGGGCGTCGATGCCCAGCCCTTCGAGCTCGTGCCGCAGCTCGGTGCCCTGAAGCTTGACGATCATCGCCGCCAGCGACGCGTCTTTGTGATTGAGCCTGGCACTGAGCAGCCGCAGATCGTTGAAACGCATGGCCATGACTCGGCCCTGAATGCGCATCAGCCGGTCGCGATAGACGGGATTGTCGATCACGCGCCGTCCGTCGACGGTCTCGTTCTTCATCAGTTCGACTAGTGCATTGAGTCGCGTGAGGGTGGCGTCGGGATCGCCCAGATTGTCCCGTTCGTGCAGCAACACGTTGTTGGCCACCATCCAGCCTTGGCCCCGCTCGCACACGATCTGATCCTTCGGCACGCGCACATCGGTAAAGAAGACCTCGTTGAAATGCGAGTCGCCGGTCATCGTCTCCAACGGCCGCACGCTGATGCCCGGCGTCTTCATGGAGAACAACAAAAAGCTGAGGCCCTGGTGTTTGGGCGCGAGTGGTTCGGAGCGCACCAGGCAAAACATCCAGTCGGCGATCTCGGCGGTGCTGGTCCAAATCTTCTGGCCGTTGACCACCCAGTGATCGCCGTCCAATACCGCGCTTGTCGTGACACTTGCCAGGTCGCTGCCGGCGTTTGGTTCCGAGTAACCCTCGCACCAGATGATCTCACCGCGCAGAGTCGGCCCGACGAATTGCTGCTTCTGTTCCTCGCCGGCCAGTTCCAACAGAGCGGGCACCAGATAGGCGATGCCCTGGCCGCCGAGGCCCGGCGAAACCTGGGCGCGGGCGAATTCCTCGGCGATGATTCGCGTCTTGAGAATGTCGGGTTCGGCGCCGTATCCGCCGTACTGCTTGGGGATCGCCCGGGCGACATAGCCGTTGTCGATGAGCAGCTTCTGCCACGCCCGCATTTTTTCACGGTCGAGTTTCAGCCCCTTGGGCGCCAGGTGCGCGTGGGCTTCGATGAACCGCCGCGTTTCGTGGCGAAAGGCTTCGTACTGGCTGCCGTACGACAGGTCCATCGTTGAATGTCTCCGATCGAAGTTTGGCGCATACCTGGTGCGCTAGACCGTGTCGATTGTCGGTTACGCGGCGGCCGGTTGCAAACGCCGATGTCCGGGCGTAAGGCGACGACAGAGATGGACCGTGGCCTGTCGCAAGAGCTACTCGGACGTGAAGT
>CAZUPX010000862.1:0-3645 GCA_964622155.1 uncultured Planctomycetaceae bacterium
CTGCCGATCAGCGGCAGCACGTCATGACTGGTGTTCATCATGACGGCCGGCTGCATCAGCGCATCGGCTGGCGCGGCCAAAAGTGAGTCCGCCACCCCGACGGCCGAGAGCACGTAGCGGACTTCGAGTGCCTCGAAAGAATGGCGGCGCGGAGCGTGGGGGGGCCACCGGTTCGCACGGGCATCCAACGGGGGGATTCGGCGCGTAAATTTCATGCCCAAGACTGGCCCGCAGGCAAGACCGGTGCGTCAATGTTCCGAGGAGGCACTGCAAGCTTCAAAGATAATCGCTCGCCGGACGCTGGGGCAAGGTTTCTTCGAGGATTCCAGCTTGTCCGGCCCCGAGCGCGCCGCCGTACGATCGGCACCAGCCTGAAAATCGCTAAACGGGCTGGCGGTTATTTCAGTCCCGCCACGAAAACGACACGCCGGCCGCCTCCGTCAGTCAGTGCGGGATGCTCGGCCAACCGAGCGAGAATTCAGGAGTTTGACCTCTGCCACGTCGCCGTCATTACGGATGCTTGAAACAGCCGCAACGCGTCCTGGAGCGGCTCATTGACATCCTGTCGACACGTCGTTAGTGTCAGAATACAATAGACTTACCGCTTTTCTCACGAGCGCGGAAAGTCGCCTCGCGCTCTTACTCCCAGAAACCAACCACGGTGTCCGGGCCGGCTTGACTGGCAACAGTCCTCCCGGGGAGATCCGGCTGGTTTCGTTGACGCACGAATGAATCAATCGCCCTCAGGCGGTTTGTCGGCAATACTGGCGAATCAGACGGTCGCAAGCCCGACAAGAGACCCACGAAACACGGATCTGTAATGGCTGCCAAGAGAGTCGACTTCGCCGAAATCCTGATTCGCCAAGGCACGATCAGTGCCGAGCAATTAGCCGAGGCCAAGCGCGTTGCAAAGACCTCCGGCAAGAAGGTGCCCGATCAGCTCGTCGTATTGGGTTATGCCACTGGCGATGAGGTGATGAAGGCGGTTGCCAAAGAGCACGGCCTGGACTTTATCGACCTCAACGAGGTTGTGATCCCACCGTCGATTGTCGAGCTGGTGCCCGAGTCGGTTGCTCGCGAAAACGCGATTCTGCCCATGGCCGAGGACGACGGCGCGCTGAAGGTCATCGTCAGCGATCCACTGGACCTCGACACCTTCGAAAAACTGCGGTTCATCCTGAATCGCAAGGTGGATATTGCCCTGGCCCCGCGCGAAAACATCCTCGAGGCGATCAATCGCCATTACGGCCAAATGGAGGACCAAAGCGCCGACTCAATGCTGCAGGAATTCACCGATACGGCCATCGATTTCACGGAAACCGAGGAGGAATCGCAGCGCAGCGACGAGGTCATCGATGAGACTAGCGCCCCCATCGTGCGGCTGGTCCAGTTGATGATCAGCGAAGCGGTCAGCATGCGCGCGTCCGACATCCACGTCGAGCCGTACGAGGACCGAGTGCGGATTCGCTACCGCATCGACGGCGTGCTGGTCGAACGCGACAGTCCGCCGCGAAGGTTGCTGGGGGCCCTGCTGTCCCGCATCAAGATCCTGGCGAATATCGACATCGCCGAGCGCCGCCGGCCCCAGGACGGCCGCATCAAGGTCACCCTGGGCGAAAAACAGCTCGACCTGCGTGTCAGCATCCTGCCGACCAACCACGGCCAGTCGGCGGTCATGCGGATTTTGGACAAGGACAGCATCAAGGTTGGCGTGCGACAGCTCGGCCTGTCGGAAAACGAATTTCGACAGGTCAAAAACCTGATTCGCCGGCCCAACGGCATCATCCTTGTGACCGGGCCCACCGGTTCGGGCAAGACTACCACCCTGTACGCCGCCCTGAATGAGCTAAACCGGCCCGACTGCAAGATCATTACCGCCGAAGACCCTGTGGAGTACTACTTGCCGGGGGTCAATCAGGTCGAGGTAAAGCACCACATTGGGCTCGATTTCGCCAAGATCATTCGCGCCATGCTGCGACAGGCCCCCAACGTAATCCTGGTGGGTGAGATGCGCGACAACGAGACCGCTCAAATGGGCATTCAAGCATCTTTGACGGGACACTTGGTTTTCAGTACGCTACATACGAACGATGCGCCCGGTGCTATTACAAGAATGATCGATATGGGAGTGCCGGGCTACCTTGTGGCCAGTAGCGTCATGGCGGTCTTGGCGCAGCGGTTGGTGCGGGTTGTGTGCTCAAAATGTAAACAGCCCTTCACGCCGCCTGACGCGGCACTCGAGGCCGCGGGCATCACGCCAGAGATGGCCGCCACCGGGAAGTTCATGAAAGGAAAGGGGTGCGGGAATTGCTCGAAGTCGGGCTATCGGGGGCGAATCGGAATCTTTGAATTGATGATGATGACCAACAAGCTTCGCGAACAGGCGTTTGCCGGCGCGCCGACCCAGGAGATTCGCCGCACGGCCCTTTCTCAAGGAATGACAGCACTTTACAACGACGGAATCCGCAAGGTCCTCAACGGCACGACCACGATCGAAGAGGTCTTTCGCGTGTCAAAGCGGGCCGACAGCTAGCAAACAACCAGACCGATGTGACCTGGGCGGCTGCCGTCGGGGCTGTGGCACAAACGGGAGTTGAAAAGTCTGACGAACCTGATGATGACCCCGGGCCGCCAACTTCCCAGAAGGGGCACGCAGTTGGGCTCGCCCGATGCGGAATGATCTGGCAATGGCGGCGGGAACTGGGATCGAGCGATACACAATTACAACCTTGTGGCTTGGCGATTGGCACTTGACGAACGAATAATCTCTTGGCGCGAACAGGCCCCCTATCAACCAGCGACCCTCGGAACGGCTGCTGGTCCGGCCTGCGGAAACAGGGAATCGAGGGATCTGAGACTTTAGATCTTGATTGCCGCTTCGCGCCGCACGAATTGGGCGGCGGAGACCTGCGATGGCATCGACCGAAACGGTTCTGATTGACAAGCTGCTGCACGCGGTTGTCCGGCAGGGCGCCAGCGATTTGCACATCACGGTGGGTCAGCCGCCGGTGATTCGCCATGACGGCCACCTGATCAAGCTAAAGACCAAGGTGCTCGAGCCGACCGATACGGTGGCCTTGATGAAGAGCATCGCCCCCGACCGCTGCCAGCAGGAGCTGCAGGCCGTCGGCGGCTCTGACTTTGGCATGGCCTTTGGTGAGATGGCCCGCTTCCGCGTATCGATCTTCAAGCAACGCGGAAACGTGTCGATGGTACTGCGGCAGATTCCCGCAAAGCTACTCACCATGGAGCAGCTCGGCTTGCCCGCCGCTTGCGTGCGTCTGTTGCAGCGACCGCGCGGATTGTTCCTGGTGACCGGCCCCACTGGCTGTGGCAAGAGCACGTCGCTGGCCAGCATGATTAACTATCTCAACGAGACTTTCGATCATCACATTATCACGGTCGAAGATCCGATCGAGTTCTACCATCCCAGCAAGAAGTCGACGGTCAACCAGCGCGAGGTGGGCGTGGACGTGCCCAGCTTCGCCGAAGCCTTGCGGCGCGCTTTGCGACAAGACCCGGATGTGATCCTGGTCGGCGAAATGCGCGACCTGGCAACGATCGAAGCGGCCATTACCGCCGCCGAGACCGGCCACATCGTCTTCGGCACCCTGCATACCACCGGCGCGCAGGGCACGGTCAACC
>CAZUPX010000863.1:0-7014 GCA_964622155.1 uncultured Planctomycetaceae bacterium
GCGTCTCCGGTTCCTTCGCGACGAGGTCGCAACCAACCGACCAGTTCGGCGCCGGGCGGAAGGCGACCGGGACGCTGAGGCAGTGTTACCGACAAGCCAATCCGCCAATGCCACGCCACAAAACCCAGCGAAGTCTGCGACACTAACCCGACGCGCGAGCGAGGGATTCCGACCGCATTGATTCGTTTGAGGCAGAATCCCTCGCTTGCGCGTCGGGTTTGTGTATTGATGGCGTGCAGTGAATTCCGAGCATGCCACCCGTGCAGGCCGATCTCCCGCGTCACACGATCGGCGGCTTGCCGGCTTTGCGGCGGCAGGCGGATAGCTGGGCGACGTGAAACGCCTGGTGCGTGGTCATCAGGTGGGCCAGCGCGTCGCCGACGGTGACCAGGTTGGTCTTTTGCAAGATGTCGATGCCGTGCGGCTTGGACAGCGCCTCGGTGGAGGCATTCGGGGCGGCTTCGCTGACGCGGCGAGCGCCGGACAACAGCGCGTCCAATAGCTCGCTCTTGGTCGGCAGCGGCGGCTTCAGGTCGGACGGCTTGGTGCCGGGAGCAAACTGAGTGTGCCACTGCGGCGAACACGCAGGCTCCAGTCCCAACGACCGGCCGGCGAAGTCGGTGCAGACTGCCAAATGACCCAGGATCCACACCGGCGGGTTGGCGCCCTCAAACGGGGCGACCCCCATCGCGGATTCGTCGATGTCGGCCGCCAATATCCGCAGGTGACCAAGCGTGAAATTGTAGAGCGTCAATTCGCGTTCGAACATCGTGTACTCCTTCGCAGGTTGTCGCCGGTGCTCATGCGCCGCCAGACTTACTTGGCTGGATCCTCGGCCTTGGCCGGCGGGAACTCAACGGGGTCGTAATAGGGCCGCGTGCCAAGCTTGCGGACCTTGGCCATGAAATTAGCCATCTCCTTCGTCTTGTCGAACGACCAATCCTGCCTGTGATAGTTCCAACTGTTGGGGTTGAGCTTCTGCGATTCCTGCCAGTGGACTGTGGCCAACTCGCGTTTGCCCTGGTCGGAAAAGTAGGCACCGAGCTTGAAATGGGCGTCGGCCAGTCGCTGGCTGGCATCGCGCGCCGCCAATCGTGGCTTGAGCCGCTCGGGCGACATGGCATATTCGCTCTTCGGGCCGTTGGCGACCCAATCGCGCACGCCTTGCGCGTAGCGGTCATCACCGATCGCCTGGTTCAGCACGTGTTGCTGCTTGCTGTAGGCGACCTCCGACGGCCGGACGATTTTTCCGGCCTCGTCGATCCACACGCCCGTCGGCACATTGACCATCTGATAGAGCGAGCTGACGGTGTGCTTCGTGTCGACTAGCGCGGTGAACGAGACTTTGGCCTTGTCATACCAAGGGTCGGTAATCTTCGGGCCGGCGGTGTCTTGCGCGGCGGCCACGATTTCGAAGTTCTTGTCTTTCAACGATTCGTACACCTGCTGCCAACCCGCCAGGTCGAAGCGGCAACCGCACCACGAGGCCCAGGTGAGCAGCAACACCTTCTTGCCGCGAAAGTCCGACAGGCGAACCGGCTTCCCCTCGCGATCGGGCAACGTGAAGTCTGGCGCGTCACCGGCCAACAGCGGCGAAGTTTGCTCGCGCGGCACTTGCGTAAAGCTCCACACATTCTCGGCCTCGTCGACCGCATACACCTGGTCAACAGATCGAGCAAAGCGCGTGACATTGAAATACGTGTCGTCGCCGCGGCGTGCGATCCAGCCGGAATCCGCGGGAACGGGGATGCAGACGTCGCCGGCGCACAGCCCTTGCGGCTTGTAATCAAACCCAGTGATGGCTTGGATATGCTCGGTGGGAATCAGCAGGTCTTCACCTTCGACGATCGCTCGATCGATGTCGATCGTTTTCTCCCGAGCCAGCACGGCGACCTTCGTCGGCTCCGGCTCCGCCGCGACGGTTTGCGAACCAAACGCGACGCATCCCAAGATCGAGGCTGTCCAGGCCAGGCGTTTCATGATTGCAGGTCTCCAAAAGCGGTTGACGAAATGTGGGTGCCATCGGCTGCGCCAGCATAACGGATCCTCTTGCATGCGACAAAGCAGCGACTTTGACGGAATAGGGCCTCTCGTGCGGCAGTTTGGCAAGCTGGCAGAATGGTCGTTTGCACACATGGTCGTTTGCCATTGTCCGCTCGCGCCCGGCGTGCTACACTTGTGTTGTAAAGATGTAGCGAGGGCGACCAGCCATTCATGCCAGCCAGGCTCTGCAGGTCGTTTTAATTGCTTTTTTGGGCGGTGGCCTTCCAAGAAGTTGGCTGCCAAGCGGCCGAAAGTTGCCGCTGACCCATAGGGTGCGATTGGTCTCGTCACACTTTAGTGGTAGACGAGATTTTCTTTTCCACCATGCCGCTTGATGTGATCCGGTATCTCGCCGAATCGCCCTGCCCTGCGGCCAACTCATAGCGATCGTTAACGGCCGCTGTCGAGCTCAGGCTCGGCATGCGAATGGCATGCTCTAGCGGCGGCCGAGGAAAGATACTGTTTCTGTTTTGTGCCCGCGAAAAATCGTCGGGCGGAAAGTGATTGAGGAAGTTGCATGACGTTTGAAGAATTGGGACTCGGAGCGGCGCTGTTGCGGAGTGTGAAGACCGAAGGTTATTCGGTGCCCACGCCGATCCAGCAGCAAGCGATTGGCCAGGTGCTCGCGGGACGTGACTTGTTGGGCGTGGCCCAGACCGGAACCGGCAAGACGGCCGCGTTTGCGTTACCGATCCTGGAGCGACTCGCTCAGGCGGGCGGCCCGCCTCGAGCTCGCGGCCGCAAAGCCCGCGTGCTCGTGCTCTCGCCGACGCGCGAGCTGGCCACGCAAATTGCCAAGAGTTTCGCCACCTATGGTCGACACACCGGACTACGGCAGGCCGTCGTATATGGCGGCGTGAATCAGAACCCGCAAGCGAAGGCCATCCGCGACGGTGTCGACATACTGGTCGCCACGCCGGGCCGGCTTCTGGATTTGTTGAATCAGCGGCTCGTTTCGCTGGGCGGAATCGAGATTCTGGTGGTGGACGAAGCGGATCGAATGCTCGATATGGGCTTTATCCGCGATATTCGCAAGATCATCGGCATGCTGCCCGCGAAGCGGCAGACGCTACTGTTTTCGGCCACCATGCCGCCGGACATTCGCCAGCTTGGCGATTCGATTCTGTCGAATCCGGTGCGCGTGGAAGTCGCTTCCAAAAGCGCGGAGGCCGACACCGTCGCGCAGTCGGTGTATTTTGTCGACAAGCGCAACAAGCCCGAGCTGTTGAAACATTTGATGGAGACCGTTGAAGTCACGCGGGCCCTGGTGTTCACGCGCACCAAGCACGGCGCCGACAAGGTGGCTCGGCACCTCTCGCGCTCAGGCATTCGTGCCGAGGCGATTCACGGCGACAAGACGCAGAACGCGCGCGAACGGGCGCTGGTGAACTTCAAGTCGTCGAAGCCGCCGGTGCTGGTGGCGACCGACGTGGCCGCCCGCGGGCTCGACATCGACGACGTGTCGCACGTGATCAACTACGACTTGCCCAACGTGCCTGAAACCTACGTGCACCGCATCGGCCGCACCGGCCGCGCGGGGGCCACGGGCATCGCGATGTCGTTCTGCGACCACGATGAGCGCGAGCACCTGCGGGACATCGAGAAGCTGTTGCGAAAGAAAACCCCGGTGTGCGACGACCATCCGCCGTACGCGGCCAGCCCGCCGGCGTCGTCCGGCACAGGCAAGAAAATGTCGGGAAACAGGCAGGGGTCGGCGGGCGGGCGCTCGTCGCGCGCCGGCCAGGTGGTGAAGGCCGCTCCCCAGCGCAAACCTCACGCCGCCGGTCCAGCCGACGGCCGGCAGCGCTCGCGGCGGCGCAAGCTCGCACGGCCAGCCAAGGCCGCGCCGCAGGGGTACACGACAATGTGGTAAGCGACGAAAAAGCGTCTCCCGCGCACTAACCGCATCGGTGTCACCGACGAAATCGGTTTGTCGAAGCGCGTCAGAGAGTTATTCTTCGTCAGTTTGACGCGGGCTTGATCGAGACATCGAGCGGCCAGGAAACGCCCTCGTCGATCCAAGCGCGTAACGCTTCGAGCTCGTCCTTCGAAAGCGCGGGAAACTTGTCACGCTTGTCCGGCGGCGGCATGGCCAAATCGGGGTCGTATCCGGATGCGCGGGAGAAAAGCGGGCTCTGCCCGCTTCGCCCCGGCGTGATGGCCGCCTCGCCGCTCTCGCCTCCGCGAATGATCGCGTCTCGCTCGGTCACTCGGAATCCCCCTTCGGGTTCCTCGCCGCTATGGCAACCAGCGCACGATCGCTCCAACAGTGGTTTGATATCCCGCACAAAATCGAGTGGCTCCACCCGCCGCTGCGCACCGGCAGGCGCCCCGACTGTCACTTGCGCAGTCGAGGTTGCAGGGCCGGCCGCGGCAACCTGCGGATCACTGCGACGATCGCTCCTGCTAGGCACCACGGGTGACTTTGTCGGCTCGACCTGGAGTACTAGTGCCATCGTCGCCCAGGCCGTCGCCCCGGCGGAAATCCACTGATCTTTGCCGAATGGAAACCCGCTGTCGAAGCTGGGCTGAAACGGCCACGCACGGCTCTGAACATACCATGAGCCATCGTCGAACTGAGTGCGAAGGAGAAAGTCGATTCCGCGCTGGTAGCCCGGGTCGGTGGCTGGCACGCCGCCGGCGATGCGAAGTGTGACCAAGGCTTGTCCTGTCGCCCAGGCATCGCTCGCGAGGTGGGAAAGTTGTGGCCAGCCGCCATCTGACCGTTGCGCCGCCACAAGTATCTGCAACTCATCCGAAAGCTGGTCGGCGGATATGCCAGCCCAGGCCAGGCCCAGCAGCTTGAAAACACGTTCCTGGTGCGTATCGGGCCTGGAATTGGCAAGCCAACTCTTGGCGCTTTCCACACGGGCGCCCATTTCATCGCGGCGGCCCAGGAGCGGGTGGAGCTGAAGGGCGCGCATGGCCAGCGTTGTAACCATGATTTCGCCAATGCCCATCGGCGGACGCGAGATTGCCCCAGAGGTCCAATGTCCGTCTGCCCTCTGTATCGCCGCCAGGTACCCGACCATTGCATCGGTCACCGTGTCGGCCGAGTCCCCCACAGCCGACAGTCCCCACAGTCCGTATCCCAAGAGTTGCGGCGGACCTGGGAAGGGCCGATCCATTTCGTAGGCGGCCTGCACCCGGCGCGACCACGTGTCGGACAGCCGGTCGTTCATGCGGCCGATGGACGCCTCGTCGACCGCGAACCCACGATCTCGTGCCCAGCCCAGCGCCACGCTGGGCAGGTTCTGATGGTGGCACGAGACGCAGGCCCGCCGATTTTCCAGAAATACGTCCGAACTGTGCTGCAAAAGCGAAATACTCTTTTCGACCCCATTACGAATGAGCTGTTCACGCGTATTGCCGTCTGCTTCCAAGTCGCGATTTGGCACATCGGCTCGCGGATCATTAGGATCGGGCGTGCCGGCTGCTGCGAGCAGCGCAACGACGTCAGGGAATCCACGGCGGCGTGCCCAGGTGAGGGCCGTTTCGCCCGCCTGGTTGTTCGCCGACGTATCCACGCCCCGCTCAATCATCAGTTTGGCGACCGACGAATCACCCGTCTCGGAATAGGCGGCAAAGACAATCGGTGGCACCCTTCCGATCGGGCTGCACTCTTTCAAGTCCGCGCCGGCCTCAATGAGTCGTCGCGCAATCTCGGGCTTCTGAGACAACAGAGCGTAGTTCAACGCATGTCCGGCAAAATTCGAATCACTCGCGTTCACGTCCGCCGCCCGGGCCAACAACAGCTCGACGATCTCGCAGCTTCCATATTGCGCTGCGATCTCAAGCAGCGAATTTCCCGCCGCCCCAAACAGGTTGTTGATCCGGTCGGGCTTGCAACCTTGATCCAGCAGGAATCGCACGGTGGCCGCGTCACTGGCCACTACCGCGGCCGCCAGCGCCGACACGTTGTTCACGTTCTTAGCGTGCACGTCGGCGCCCTTTTCGAGCAGCAACTTCACGACTTCCAGGTTGTCGGAGTGGGCCGCCGCGGCGATGAGCGGTGTGTTTCCCAGGGCCGATTGCGCATTCACATTGGCTCCACGGTCGATGAGCAGCCGCACCTTTGCAAGATCGCCCGCGGCGAACAGCAACGCGCTTGCGTCATTCTTGTCGACGGCGTTCGGATCGGCCCCATGGTCCACGAGTAGCCGGATGGTATCGGCAGTGCCATACAGTGCAGCCAGCATCAAGGGCGTCGTACCTTCCGACGTCTGTACGTTGACGGGTGCTCCCTCCCGGAGGTGACTTTCCAATACCTTCAGATCACCACGCCTGACCGCGCTCAGAAGTACGTGATCCTGCGTGCCGTCGGGCTTCGCGGTGCCGGGAATGGCAAGAATGAGGACCGCCGAGGCGACGAGAACGACGCTGGCCTTGAATGGTGCTGGTGATTGCATTGCTCTACACTCCTTGTTCTGCGACCTAGTCGTAATCAATCGACAACGCGATAAGCCCGCGGGACAACTGGCTAATTGAGATTGTCCCACCCTCGGGCTGAGTCACACCACGGCCATTTTGACTTTTCCAATAGGCCGTTGCAATCGCGCGACCGGTAGTTTCGCACTCGTCCTGTGAGTTCATGCGGTCGCAACCTCGGCCCCGTTGTGGGCCTAAAAAAACGCCCGTCCAGTATTTCGACCCAGCCTGGTCCTTGTACGATATCCGGTGCTACCTGGTATGGCACTGTCGAGACCACCGTCGCGGGCTCAAATGCTCTTGGTCTGATGTAACTGTGCTGAGATTGCACACTTTCCACCCAGTATTTGCAAGATCGCCCGGCTGGAAGCGAAATACAGCTTTGCGACCGAGCGTCGAGCGAAGATCCCGTCAGTGCAAGCAAAACGGTCATCGCCCGAGAAACTTGTTCCTATGTTGACCATGAATCCCGACGAGTCACCCACGCCAACGCCGATTCGCCTGCGTCACCGGATCCTTAACTGGCTCTCGAAGATCGTCCGC
>CAZUPX010000864.1:0-2132 GCA_964622155.1 uncultured Planctomycetaceae bacterium
CATTTCCCATCCGGAGAAAAAGCCACCGAATTCACCGTGCCGAGCGCGTCGAATTTGACGCCCTGTCGACAGAGGCGTTCGAGATAGCCCCATTCCCAGTGTCGCAAATTGTCCTGGCGGTCCTTGGGTTGACACTCCGCCAGCAGATTGACGGCCGTATCGAACGCGTTTTCCTCGACCTTGGCCGCTGCGGCGCCGATGCGGGCCACGTAGGCCGCGTACTCTTCGCCGCGTTTGGCCAGCAGAGCGGCATTCCTGGCCTTGACGGCCGCCTCGCGCTCCTGTTCTTCGGCCTGCCGGGCAAGTTCGGCCTCGCGCTGGGCGGCAACGGCAGCTTTCCGCTGTTCGCGCTCGCTGGCCTCTGCCTGCTGGGCCTTTACACGCTGCTCTCTCTCGGCCTCTTTTGCCTCAACGGCTTTCTTCCGCTCTTCACTTTCATTCTTCTGAGCCAGTTCGGCCCGCTGCTTCGCCTTGTCGGCCGCCACGCGCTGGATGCGCTCGTTCTGTTCGGCCAGCTCGGCCTTGTTCTTTGCCGCGTTGACCAGGACCAAGGAAGCTGTGATCACGCCGAAGACAACCACCACCAGCGCGGCGGCGATGCGCTTGAAGCGCGTCAGCCACTTCTGCCGCGCGTCGCGTTCACGCTCGGCCGCCGCCAACTCGGCCCGTAGCGGTGCATGCGTCGGATCGTCGGCGTCCAATAGAGAAATGCCCAGCTCGTAGTCGCCCTTGTTCTTGGCGCTACCGGCGTAGGCCAGCCGTGCCTCGGAACTGCCGGCCCGCGCTCGCTCGTTCCCATCCCACAGCGCCAGTGCTTCCTCGAAGCCGAACAAGCTGCGTGCGAATCTCTGATAGTCGAGCGTGCGGCGCGCCTCGGTCAGCTCACTGTTGGCGCGCGCGCCCAGCGACAAGCTCTCGCAGTGAGATTGATAGTCGCGGATCGCGGCTTGAAACTCGCGCACCGTGGGGTAGCGGTCGGCCGGATCGGTGGAAATCGCGCGAAACGCAATGTCAACCAGCTCGCCGGTTTCCTCGGAGAACTGAATCTCGTTGCGAGCCGCGGCCATCAGGCACTCTTGGGCACTCTCGCCATGGTGCGGTCGCAGGCCGGTTGCCACCTCGTAGAGCACCGCGCCCAGCAGATAGATGTCGCTCGCCGGCCCGATCAGCTCGAAGGGCCCGGTGACCATCTCGGGCGCCATGTAGGCGGGTGTACCGCCCATGCTGTCGGGGGCGGTGACAAACTCGGCATGCTTAAAGCTGCTGGTGGCCAGAGCCAACCCCCAGTCCATCACCAGCACTTCGCCGAAATCGCCGAGCATGACGTTTCCCGGCTTCAGGTCGCGGTGGATCACCCCGTTGGCGTGCGCGAACGCCACGGCGTCGGAAACCTTCAGAAGAACGTCGAGATTCTCGGCCAGCGACTTGTGCCCGATAGCGTCCGACCACGGTGTCCCCTGCACGCGCTTCATGGAATAAAAGAGCGCGTTTTGTTCATTGGTGCCCAGCTCGTAAATGGGCACGATGTTCGGATGGTCGAGATCGCCTGTGACGACGGCCTCGGAAAGAAACTTTCCGCGGCGGTGCATGTCTGCGGCGACGCTGGGCCGGATCATTTTGACCGCCACCAGGCGGTCGACCGAAGCCTGGCGCGCGGAGTACACCACACCCATGCCGCCTTTTCCGATCACGTCGAGCAATTCATAGTCGGCGCCTTCGATGGTGGTGCCCGGAATCTGCACGTCGCGCATCGCGCGCGGATTGACTGCCAGCGACGAGCCCAGTCCGGCCGACGACTTGGAGTCCATCTTGATCGAAGTTCGTCCGGTAGCGCTCGACGCGGCTTCGCCCCAGGCGGCCGTGATCAACGCCATGTTGTTGGCGCTGAGCTTGCGCGGTGCGATGGTCATCGTGCGCGGTGGCTTGGGCTCGCCCGTGGTCGTGGGGTCGATCATGGTCGGCGCCTGCTCGATCTTGGCCGGCTTGCGGACCTCTGGCGGCAACTCGAACGACGTGGTGGCCTCCGGAAGCGTTCCCCCGCCGACGTTTGGCACGTCTGAAGAGGGTTTGAGCGGTTTGCCGCACTTCGGACACTCGTCGCCTGCCACGGCTTCGGCGTCCAGCTCTGAATT
>CAZUPX010000865.1:0-7404 GCA_964622155.1 uncultured Planctomycetaceae bacterium
CGAGACCATCCTGGCCGCCTTCGAAATGGATGAAATTCTGTATGAGCTGCGCGACCACATGGCCGGACTGAACTGCGGCCGGTGGGATTACATCTTCAGCTTCATCAAGAAATTCCGAAACCGTCCCGACTGCCTGCTGCCCGATCGGGCCCAGGTGACGATGACCACGCACTTTTTGCGATCGTACTCGCGGTTATTGATCCACACCTGCCATCGCCGCGGCGCGCATGCCATGGGTGGCATGGCCGCGCAAATCCCGATCAAGAACGATCCGGCCGCCAACGAACAGGCACTGGCTAAAGTGCGGGCCGACAAAGAGCGCGAAGCGGGCGATGGCCACGACGGCACTTGGGTGGCTCACCCGGCACTGGTGGGCGTGGCCATGGAAGTCTTCAATCAGCACATGCCCGGTGCCAATCAGCTCGATCGCCTGACGCCCGAGCTGAAGATCGCGGCCGACGACTTGCTGCAAGCGCCCGAAGGCACGATCACGCCCGAGGGGCTGCGGACGAACGTCGCCGTGGGCGTGCGTTATCTCGAGTCGTGGCTGCGCGGCAACGGCTGCGTACCGATCTTCAACCTGATGGAAGACGCCGCCACGGCCGAGATTTCACGCGCTCAAATCTGGCAGTGGATTCGCCATCCTCGCGGATGCTTTGCCGACGGCACCAAGATCACCGCCGAGCTGGTGCAAGGCGTGCTCGACGAGGAGTTGGCCAGACTCCGCGAGAGCCTAGGCCCGCAGGCATACGCGGCCAGCAAATTCGACGAAGCCGGCGAGCTGTTCGTGTCGATCAGCACGGCCGAGCGGTTCGTCGACTTTCTCACGCTGCCGGCCTACGACCGGCTGCCGTGAAGCGATCGACTCAAGAAAACACTTATCTCCCAGGCAAGGGTTGTTCAACCAAATCAATTCTGACCATCACATGTGAAAGGGCGACGCACCATGATCAGCCACCGAACCGCTACTGAGCTGCATAATGACTGGACCGATCATCCCCGCTGGGAAGGCATACGCCGCGATTACACTTCGGCCGACGTGGCCCGGCTGCGCGGCAGCTTGCATGTCGAGCACACGATGGCTCGCCACGGCGCCGACAAGCTGTGGAAGCTGCTCTCGTTCGAGCCCTACGTTCACGCGCTGGGCGCGCTGACTGGCAACCAGGCCGTGCAGATGGCCGAGGCCGGATTGCAAGCGATCTACCTGAGTGGATGGCAAGTGGCCGCCGACGCCAATGGCGCCGGCCAGATGTATCCCGATCAGAGCCTGTATCCGGCCGACAGCGTGCCCAGCGTGGTCCGCCGCATCAATAACGCTTTGCGACGCGCCGATCAGATTCAGCACCTCGAAGGCCGGCAAGAGCGCGACTACTATCTGCCCATCGTGGCCGACGCCGAGGCCGGGTTCGGTGGACCGCTGAACGCGTTCGAGTTGATGCGGGGCATGATCGAAGCCGGAGCGGCCGGGGTGCACTTCGAGGACCAGTTGGCCAGCGAGAAGAAATGCGGCCACATGGGTGGCAAGGTGCTCGTGCCCACGAGCCAATTCGTCCGCACCCTGACCGCCGCGCGGCTGGCCGCCGATATTATGGACGTCCCGACCGTGCTGGTAGCCCGCACCGACGCCAACAGCGCGCAATTGATCACCAGCGACGTCGACGAGCGCGACCGCCGCTTCATTACCGGCGAGCGCACTCGCGAGGGGTTTTATCGAATCGCCGGTGGCCTGGACATCGCCATCGACCGAGGCTTGTCGTATGCCCCGTACGCCGACCTGTTATGGTGCGAGACTTCGACGCCCGATCTGGCCGAAGCCAGACGGTTTGCCGAGGCGGTTCACGCCGAGTTTCCCGGCAAGATGCTGGCCTACAACTGCTCGCCGTCGTTCAACTGGAAAAAGAAGCTGGACGAAGTCACGATCGCCCGCTTCCAGCGCGAGCTAGGGGCCATGGGCTACAAGTTCCAGTTCATCACGCTGGCCGGATTTCACGCCTTGAACCTGTCGATGTTCGAGCTGGCGCGCGGCTATCGCGACAGCGACATGACAGCTTACGCGGCCTTGCAAGAACGGGAGTTTGCCCTCGATGCCGACAGCGGCTATCGGGCCACGAAGCACCAGCGGTTCGTCGGCACCGGCTACTTCGACGAAGTGGCCCAGACGATCGCCGCCGGCTTCTCGTCGACCACGGCCCTGGCCGATTCGACCGAGGCGGCCCAGTTTGAACCAGCCCCGCAGCGAGTGGCATGAAAGGCAGGGTTCGCGGGTCAGCGGCTGGGGGCTAGTGAAGAGGGACGTGCATATACGCGCAGGTTTTTTTTGCAACCTTTCTCGCCTCACGCGGGTAACTTCCTTCGTGACGCGCCTTTTTGAACCGGGTGACAGGCCAGTGCCATCCGGCGATCGACCAAGAGGACGGGGGCAATTTGACGGTTGGCCCCAGCCGCGCTCCGAGGGAAAGCGGAGCGCGGTTTTTTTTCGCGCGACGGCGAGTGCCGCTTGTACCTATGGCAGCCCGCCGTCGAGCGAGTCTTCCTCGTCCCTAACCCCCAGCCCCTGACCCCTGATCCCTTCCTCTCACGCTGCCACATCGATCGGGCCGCTGGGACTTCGCAGCTTGAACAGGCCAAAGATTTCTTGCTGCGTCAGGCCGGCGGTATGGTGCGTGGGCTCGACGTCGTCGAAGATGGCGTCGAAGATTTCGCGCTTCTCGCGCAGGATCTGATCGATCCGTTGCTCGATCGTCTCCAGCGCCAAAAATCGCGTGACCGTGACCGGGCTTGCAACGCCGATGCGATGGGCCCGGTTGATGGCCTGGTCCTCGACGGCCGGGTTCCACCAGCGGTCGAACAGAAACACGTACTGGGCGAACTGCAAGTTCAGGCCGACGCCGCCGACGCCATAGCTCAACAACAGCACGTTGCGCCGCGGGTCGTCTCGGAATTGCGCCAGCACGGCGTCGCGCTGGCTGGGTGCGACACGCCCGTGATACTCGAGTGGGTGAAAGTGCGCTAGCCCGCGGCCGAGCGTCTCAAGCGTGGAGACCCATTGGCTGAAGATGATCGCCTTGCGGCCGCTGGAGGCGACTTCGTCCAGGTCGGCCGCCAGCCGCTCGAACTTCGAGCTCTCGCCGGTGGCCGGATCGAAGTTGCAAATCTGTTTCAGCCGCAATATCAGCTCGAAGACATGCTGGATCGTTGCCTCGCGCCCCATCTCGGACAGCCGCAGCACGCCTTGCTCCTCGGCAAGCTGATAGCTGGCTCGCTGCTGGGGGCTAAGCTCGATCTCGGCCTCGCGAAACATCTTGGGCGGCAATTCGGTGAGCACCTTATCCTTCGTGCGTCGCAATATGTAATCGCTCGCCGCCCTTCCCATGCGGCGCGGCTTCATCGTGTCCGACAAATAGCCGGGCGCCAGAAACTCGAAAATGCCAACCAGGTCCTGCGGGCTGTTTTCGACCGGCGTGCCGGTCAGCGCCCAACTGCGACGGCGCGCGATCTCGCGCACTGCCTGGCTGGTGGCGCTAGCGCGGTTTTTGATGCGCTGAGCTTCATCAAGCAGCACAAGGTCAAACTCCAGGCCCAACTCGACCACCAGTTGACGATCGCGCTGCAGCAACTCGTAGTTGGCGATCTTGACGGGTGTTTCGCTCTGTTGCCACTGCCAGCGCCGCCGGGCCTGCTCCCCTTCGATCGCGGCCACCGGCACCTCCGGCGCCCAACTGGCAAACTCGCGCTGCCAATTCGTCACCAGCGGCTTGGGACAAATCAA
The DNA here is from genome assembly GCA_964622155.1 of uncultured Planctomycetaceae bacterium. Taxonomy (GTDB): domain Bacteria; phylum Planctomycetota; class Planctomycetia; order Pirellulales; family PALSA-1355; genus CAZUPX01. The sequence continues at coordinate 3,770 of CAZUPX010000865.1, forward strand.
CAGCACGCTCGACATCTCGCCGGCGTGCAGCAGCAATCGCACCGCCGTGATGGCTTGCATCGTTTTTCCGAGTCCCATCTCGTCGGCCAGGATCGCGGCAAAGCGGGGGTACAGAAACGCGACACCGGCGAACTGAAAGGGGAAGGGAGTGGCGGGAAACGACAGCGAGCTATTGCCGACGAGCAACTCAAGCGGTGGCTGCAATACGTACAGCAGCCGATCCTCGAGCTTGATGATGTCGCCCGGCGGCTTGATCCGCGTTGGTGGTCGCCGTGGCAGCGGGTCAGCGCCTCCGGCGGCCGCGGCAGGGGGCGAAGTGCGAGCCGATGGCATCGCCTTATCGCGCCAGACTCCGGGCGAAGGAAACTGATAACTGACGATCTTCAACCGCGTCGGCGCGATGGGCAGCGAAACCGCGGCGGCGAGACTGCCATCGAATCTGGCGCCGACAACCTTTGTCGTCGACGCTGTTGAGAGTTCTGTCTGCCAGAGCGAATCGGCGACCGAAACGGCGAGTGTGGGAAGCTGGCTTTTCGCCGACACCGCGAACCCGGGCCTCCATGTCAACGTCGCTTCGGCGACGACCGGCCGACCGTCGGACTCAGGGGTTCGTGCTGCCGGGGGAATCATCGTGCGCCCTTGTGCGCTTCCTCGATCGCCTCGCGGATCCGCTCGAATGGCTCGCCTAAGTCGAACTCACTGAGTGCTTCGGACTGGGCCAGGATGGCCTGCCGATCGCCGTCGTGACCGAGCGCCACGGCCAGGTTGTTGCGGCCGACCGAGAAGGAAGTCAAGTTGGGGCTGGCGACGTGGGCGGCATCGACTCGCCACTGCGACGTCGAGCTCGTCGCCACACAGGGTTCGCAGGCGCCGACCACCAGCGCCACTGGCAGCGAGACGTAGTCGCGCAGAGAAAGCGCCGCCTCGACGTCGGTGCAGACAACCAACGGGGCCAGCGAGCTCTTGGTCACCAGCGCCTGGCCAATTTGTTCGCCGTACAAGTAAGGCGCCAAGGTGGGACCGAACAGGATCTGTTGGGCACGGTTCGGCTTCACGGGAACCGTGCAATGAAATTCCAGTGGGCGTCCAGAGGAATTCAGAATCAGGTATCCACCGACCAGCCCGTGTTGCTCATGTTCCAGGACGGTCAGAAACCCCAACGCTCCGTTGGATGCATTGCGATCAGTGCTGGGGACGGGATTCGTCCCAGCGGGCGCATGCGATGCACCGCCCTCGCCCTGATCGCGCGGTGCGAAAGCGGGGGTTTGAGGATTCGCTGGTTGGCCCAGGTTCATTCGGCGGCCCTCAAGTGTGGCCCATCTTCCATGATGCGTTGCGGCAAGCCGCCAACGCCGCGGCACAGAGTCCGCGGATGACCTTGCGATAAATGGATCGGGCGGGGCCCGACGGCATCTTTAGGGACCCCGGGTCGGGCTGCGCACGTCGCACCTGGTCGCTGGTGCGCCAGACTGGCAATCTCGCCGCCGGTTTCCCATGTTTTGTCGAGTCGGCCTCGGAGCCGGTCTGGGCCGCCGGCCGAAAGTCTGAACGTTGGGCGTAGTTTGCCCAGGCGTATTAACCCCACCATCGTGGGATTTGCCGAATAGTGGCACCTCCCGACCTGATCGAGTAAGATCAAGCTTGAACCCGAACGAGCCCGGAGCCGGCACATGAGCCAAGAATCGCGACCTTCGCCCGCATTGTTTACCCAGGTCGACATTACGGCCGGTGCGCAGCTAACCCGCGGGGGCGAGGGGCAGGATTCAAGCGAGCAAGCCGCGATTTTGCGCAGCATTCTGGCGGCCCAGGACCGGCAGAACGAGCTGCTCGAAGAGTTGGTGGGGCAGCTCAGTGCCGCACAGAAACAGCGAGCCGTCGAGTTGGGCCAATGGAAGCAGGCCAATCCTGACCTGGCCCGCTGCTGCCGGCAGGCCGCCGAAGCCCTGAGCCAGGTGCAGGTCGAGTTCCTCAATAGCATGACCCGCGAGATCAACGACAACTCCGACGTGCTAATGGACGGCGATTTCATGCTCAACGAGTTTGTCGATCGCTACGGCCCGCGCCTCGCGCATCTCAACGGCGTGCTGCAAGTTCTCGCGCAACTTTCGAGCACGCCCGCCCCGACGAATTCGTAGTGGTCGGTGGTCACGGGCAGGTGGTTAGAGATCGAAGGGCAATCCGTTTATCCTCGTCCCTAACCCCTAACCCCTTCCGCAATGCTCGTCGATCTTGTTCAAGTCACGACCAGCGACGGGCTGCGCCTGCACGGCGCGCTTGAACGTCTCGACGCGGCGCCGGCCGTACCCGGTCCGGTCGACGCCTGGCTGTGCATTCATGGCACGGGCAGCAACTTCTACGCGGCCTCGACGTTGGCGGGCCTGGCACCCAAACTGCTGGCTGGCGGCGCGGCCGTGCTGCGTGCCAATACGCGCGGTCACGACGTGATCTGCACCGGCCCGTCGGCAGTGGGTCGACCGTGGCAGGGTGCGGCGTTTGAGCGTGTCGATGAGTCGCCCCGCGACCTGATTGCCTGGATCGACTATCTGCATGAACGTGGGTTTGATCGCGTTGGATTGCTCGGTCACAGCCTGGGCGCTGTGAAGGCGATCTTTACTTTGGCGGCCGAGTCTCCGCCCGAGGTGGCACTGCTCGTGGCGGTCTCGCCGCCGCGCTTGTCGTACACGCAATTCTTGAAGTCGCCGAAAGCCGACGTCTTTCGGAAGACGTTCGACGGGGCCGCTGAGCTCGTGCACGATGGACGTGGCGAGGAGTTGATGCGAGTCTCGTTTCCGCTGGCGTACTATGCAAGCGCCGCGGCTTACGTCGACCGCTACGGACCTGAGGAGCGCTACGACGTGTTGCGGCTGTTAGACCGCGTGCGGTGCCCGACGCTGGTGACCTACGGTTCGCGCGAGGTGCTGGCCGACGTGGCGTTTGGCGGCATGCCCGAGGAGGTTGCCAAACTGGCATCCGCCGCCGACCGACTCAAGGTCGCCGTGGTTGCCGACGCCGACCACATTTACACCGGCTGCCACGATGCGCTCGCCGGGCGCATTCTGTCGTGGCTGGGCCGGCTGCAACGGTCGAACGAGCCGGATAAGTAGCGGTTGTTTTCGGCCGATTGGTCGGGTATTTTTCAGGTATCTATCCGCGCGCCCTTGGCTGCCCACCCCGGACGCGCTGGGGCCATCCACCTCGCTAGGAGTTTTCATGAGCACACGCCAGCAAGCGACGCCAACCGAGACGCAGGCGGCCGTCGCGCGCGCGCGCGACCAGCTCGACGCGCAGACGTATGAGACGGTGCAGTGGCACTTTGATCCGTCGACGGGTTGCCCCTTCTGGCTCGAATATGCCTCAAAGCTCAAGTTCGACCCGTTGAAGGAAGTTCGCACGTACGACGACCTTAAGAAGTTCGAGCCGTTCAAAGACGAATGGCTCCGCGGCGGGCCAGTGCGGCGCTGGGTGCCCAAGGCGTTCGCCGACAGGCCGATCTACGTGTTCGAGACCGGCGGTACGACCGGCATTCCAAAAAGTCGCATCGCGATTGAAGACTTCCGCACCGACTATTCGCAGTTCAGTGCCACTTTGCCGGACAAATTCTTTCCCCAGGGAGCCAACTGGTTGATGCTCGGCCC
>CAZUPX010000866.1:0-3158 GCA_964622155.1 uncultured Planctomycetaceae bacterium
CGGAATGTTCGCCAGTCCGGCGGCGAGCGCGGCGCGGCGCAACTCCGCGATCGGGCTGCGCCGCCGCTGAACTTTGACGCGCGCCCGCTCGCGTCGCATTGCCACAGGCCCACAAGACAGCTCGCGGTGCAGCAGCAACGCCCCCAGCGTCAATCCCACCATCGCCAGGCCCAAGCCAATCAACCACAGCGGATCATCCAGTCCGACGTCCGCCGCGTGGCTGGCAATTGCCGCGTCGGTGGGTGAGGCCACGCGGCGGACGTCCGCATCCAGCCGTCCGATTCTTGCCTCGATTGCAAGACTTCGATCTTCAACCTCGAGCAGCCGCGCCTGCAACCGCCGATGGTCGCGAATGTCGACGATCCAGGCTGTCATCCGCGCAAGTTCTGCCTCGATGTCAGCCGACTCGGCTTCCAGCCTGGTAAGCTGCCCGGCGATCTTCGAGCCATCGGGCGTGGCGGTGTCCGTGTCCACCGTCTGGGATCGTTGGACAATCTCGACCAGCCGGTCGACCCATGCCGCCAGATCGCGTGCGAATGCCGGCGCCGCCATCCACGCGCATAGTAAAATTTTCCATGTCAGACTCATGGCACATTTCCTCGATGGGCAGCTAGCGCCGCGGCGGCCGCGGCGATCATCAGTCCGCCGGTCGCCAGCCATGCGATCGGCCGTCGCCGCCCGACGTTCGCCGGAAGTGCCGAGGCGGCCGCCTTCGGCGCCGTGGCCCCCCGCGGCGTCACGCCGTCAAGCGCAACGCCGATCGACTCGAGATAGTGCAGGACGGCTTCTGGTATTTCTGCTCGCATCGAAATGCTCCTCCATTGATTACTGCATCGCCCGGCCGTCCCGCGGCGGCAGCGCGGCGGCCGCTGCGATTCTGGCCATTATTGTTGAAAACCCTGCAACGCTCCCAAGGCCATTGTGGCGTTTTGCCGCGCGGCGCGCGTGGCCGTCAGCGTTGCGCCCATCACCATGAAGAACGTGCGTAAGTCGTCTCCCTTGGCACAGCGGTAGAAGTGCTCGGGGGACGTGGCCAACTCGCGAAGCAACGTCTCGTCGGCATCGTCACCATAGGCCACGGTGACCAGAATGCTCTTTTCCTTGAGCCGCCGCGCGGCGTCGCGCGGATCCGCTCCGACGTTGTGCTGGCCATCGCTGAACAGCACCGTGACCGGCCGCAAGGCCTTTGCCTGCTCCTCGGCCCCGAGCCGTTCGAGCAACTCACGGGCCGCGTCGAGACCAGCGGTGATGTTGGTACCGCCATTAGGCTCGATGGGCCGCACCCCCGACTCCTTCAACTGCGGAGCGGCAGTCAGATCGTGCCGCACCGTGGCGCTGTCGGCGAAGTCGACCACGCCCAGCAGCACGTTCTCATCGCAGCCGGCCGCTTTCACGCACTCATCGCTGGCGGCCGAGGCATGCACCGCCTTGCCGGTGCCAGCCATGGATCCGGAATTGTCGCGCACCAGCACGGCGTGCTGCTTCTTACGCGGGGGCCGACGCGGGCCGTTGGTCAGGATTGTCGATTGGTTGAATTCTTGTTCCATGGGTGAAGCTCCGTTTGGCGTGGGTGAAGAATTTGAGGACCACACGGGACGAAAACGTGGACGCGTCACGCGGCGGAAATTGGCATAGCCACCGTGTCGCCGCGAGCGACGCTTTGCACGATGCTGGCGCCGAGCTGGGCGGCGATCTGCGCCAGCCGCTCCGGCGCCGGCGTGTTGGAAATTTCGAACATCAGGCCGCCGGACGCGACCGCCAGCTCGCGCAGCCGATCGGTGGGCTGGCACACCAGGTACACCAGCAAGCCGCAGCGCTTGATTTGCTGGGCCAGCTCGCTGATCGACAGGCCGCTAGTCAAAGGCTTGCTTTCGGCGTTGAGAATCGCCACGATTGCGCCCCGGGACCGCGGCGACTCGGTCGACCAGGGCAGGGTCTCGACGGCCTGCTGGATGGCGTCCAGGTGTGTTTCCTCGTCGTCGCCGCCGCCGGCGAACACCAGGCGGCGGATCTCGTTCAGCGCCGTCTCGGCATCACCGCGCTCGACGTGCAGCACCTCGTGCTCGTCGCAATCGCGATCGCCGTGGCTCTGCAGGCTGACGTGCAGTGATCGGACGCGGAGCTGCGCCTGGGTGAGAATGATTTCGGCCGTTTTCGGGATGCCGCGTTTGAAACGCTCAGAGCTGCCGGTGCGGTCGACGACAAAGGCGACGTGCAGGTCGACAGGGATTTTGGGCCGCGTCGGTGCCCGCAGGGCAATGGGATGTACCGTCACCCCAGTGGCTCCCGCGCTAGCTGCATTGGACCTTGCCGAAGAAAAGGTCCAGCCGCACGTGGGGCACGTGCCGTCGGCGTTCTTGACGACACGATCTTGGCAGGATGGGCAATAGGTGGACATTTTTTGGATCTCCTTCATGATCAAGGGCAGCGCGACGAGCCGTTGGACCCACGCTCGCAAACTCAGTTCGGCGTGGGGACTCAATTTGGCTTCATGCCCTTTGAAAGGCAGTCAGCCGCGCGGTTTCTTGAGTTTTTTGGAGAGGTGGCAGCCGTACCAGGCTGGTTCAGCTAAGTTGGACGTGCGGGTGGTCAAGGCGTGCGATGGCTTGGGAGATGGCGTGGGATGGGCCACGCGGCGGCGGCCTTCGCACGGTGGGGACTCGTCGACGGCATCGCTGCGAGAAAATCGAGCACCTGTTTGCAGTCGTTGCGGATCCACTTGGGCGTGTCAGGGTCGTCATCACCGCGATTTTCCAGCGCGTCGACGATGGTTTTGTACGTCGCGGCGGCCGGGTCGCAAGCCAGCGCCAGATCCTTGAGTGCGCCGACCGCGGCACGTCGAGTGGATTTACGATAGCACGAATCGTCGAGAATCTTTACCAACTGACTGACAACCTTCTCGATCGGCGGGTTCTGTGATGCAGACAAGCCCGCGGCCAGCCGGCCGAGCTGCTCGATCGCCCCCTCGCGCCGCTCGTCACCGCTTTTGCCGGCCGAAACTCGATTACAGAGCTCGTCGATGATCAGGCCCAGATCGTTACTCAGCCACGTCAGGTCGTGAGCAGTGACACCGGGGGCCGTGAGCTTCGCGATGACCTTTTGGCCTAGATTGCCCAACTGTCGCTCAGTCAATCCGGAAAGCTTGGAACGATCGACGA
>CAZUPX010000867.1:0-1581 GCA_964622155.1 uncultured Planctomycetaceae bacterium
AAGTTGCGAATCTTTGTCTGCACGTCGCCGATCAAGATGAACTTCAGCTTCGATGGCTTGATGGGCCTGGCCCAACAGACGTTTGACCAAGATCCGATGTCTGGCCACCTGTTCTTGTTCTTTAGTCGGAAGCGGGACCGGCTCAAGATCCTGTTCTGGGACGTCGACGGTTTTTGCATTTGGTACAAGCGGCTGGAGGTTAGCGTTTTTCAATTGCCAGTGGCGATTGACGGTGAGCAGGGTGTGGAACTTAACTGTTCCCAACTCAACCGACTTCTGGGTGGGCTCGACTTGAAAAACGGACGTCGGCGAAAACGGTATCGCCGCGTTGGTTGAAAATTTTCCTGAAAGCACTCTTGCGCTATTCGTAGAAGTCGCTAAAACAGTGGGCGTGATGGACGACGCCAACTTTCTTCCGAACGATCTGGGCCAGTGCCAACGCCTGTTGGTGGCAGCTTTTCACGAAGCCACCCAGCGTGAGCGTCGAGTTGTCGAGGCGGAGCGTCGAGCGGCAGAGCTCAGCCGCGTCCTGGACGAGACAGCTGCCTCGCATCACGAGCTCCAAGAGATCCACGAAGCGACCGTGGATGAGCTCAACGCTTTGAAGCGGTGGGTGTACGGTCGCCGTCAAGAACGGATCCTGGAAGGAGATGGCCAGCAGCATCTGTTTGACCTCCAGCCGTCCGTGACCGCCGAGCCGGAAGGGTCAGCTTTCGAGGAACCTCGAAACCAGGTCACTGCCCACACGCGTCGTCGCCGTCGGGAGCTCGACCTCGACAAGCTACCTCACTACCGGCATGAGCTAGACGTGCAGCCTGTTGAAAAGACCTGCGGTTGTTGTGGTCGCACTAAGGATTGCATCGGCAAGGACGAGACAAAGATTCTCGATTACGTGCCGCCCAAGCTGGAAGTGCACGTCCATGTGCGGCCCAAGTACGCTTGCCGCTGGTGCCAGAATGGCGTGGTGAGCCCACCACCGCCCGAGCGGCCCATTGCCCGCGGCATTGCCGGCCCTGGATTGATTGCTCAAATCGTGGTCAGTAAGTTTGGCGAGCACCAGCCGCTCTACCGACAGGAAGACTTCTTCGTCCGTCACGGCCTGCACATTGCCCGCAGCACCCAGTGCGATTGGGTCAAGGCGGCCGCGGAGCTGTTGAGGCCGCTCTACAATCGCCAAAAAGAATTAGTACTTAAGTCGCCCGTGTTGTGGACGGACGACATCCCCATCACCGTGCTCGTGGGCGGCCAAGACGGCAGTCGCCAGGGGCGCTTCTGGACATACATCAGCGAGGAATATCCGTACTCGGTGTACGACTTTACCGAGAGCCGTGCCCGCGACGGTCCGGCGCAGTTCCTGGCAGGTTTTCAAGGTTACCTCCAGGCCGACGCTTATGGCGGCTACGACCACATTTATCTGGGATCGAACGACTCGATCCGGGAAGTCGCCTGCTGGGCGCATGCGCGCCGCAAGTTCTTCGATGCCAAGCTCGGTTCGCCACGCGAAGCCCACCAGATCTTGGAGTGGGTCGGACAACTGTATGACATCGAGGACCGGGCGCGCGAGTTGTCTGCTCCAGCACG
>CAZUPX010000868.1:0-2130 GCA_964622155.1 uncultured Planctomycetaceae bacterium
CGAGGCCGCCGCCGCTTTTTCCCGCGGCGCTGTAGACATAGTTGTCGTGCACGACCGGCGTGGGAATGTTCGCCGGGCTCCCTTTGGCCGTCTTGTCGTATCGCCACAGAAATTTGCCCGTCTTGGCTTGGACGCCGACCAGGCCTTTTTGCAGGAATTGCACGTATTGTTTTCCGCCGGGTCCTTCGACGACGATCGCCGAAGCGTATGCGGCCTGGTCAGCCTCGGCCAGCGCGGTCTTCCAAATCACGTCGCCGGTCTTCTTGTTCAGCGCCACGATCGTCGCTTCACCACCGCCTGGCGTGGCAACGATCGTGTCGCCGTCGACCAACGGCGATTCCGAATAGGCCCAATCGCCCGGCTGTCCGCCGAAATCGGTACGGAGGTTTTTTTGCCAGCGAAGTTGTCCGCTCGATGTCTCAAGGCATGCCAGATCGCCGTTGGAACCCAGCGCGAAGAGCAAAGGACCATCGACGGTGGGCGTGGAGCGGGCGCCCGGGTATTGGGGACCTTTGTTGGGTCCAACCTTACCAATGCGGCTGCGCCAGACACTCTTGCCGTCGGCCACGGAGCGTGCCTCGACAAATTCGTCGTCCATCCCTTGATTACCCATCAAGTACACCCGGTCGCCGACGACCGAAGGCGTCGAGAAGCCGTCGCCGACGTCGGTGACCTGCCAGAGCAGTTTCGGCCCCTCGGCGGGCCACTGCTTAAGCAGCCCTCGTTCGGTCGAGATGCCGCTCCGCTGCGGCCCACGCCACTCAGGCCAGTCGGCAGAGAATGCCGAATGACCAAGCCCAACAAGTCCAATCACGATGACTGGCAACAGGCCGTTTTTTGTCACGCACATCCTGCACCTCCCAAAAGGCACGGCTCCTTGATCCAAGAATCTGCACGCTTGCCGAGCATTGGCGGCTGGGGCTGGTTCGGAAGTCCGCTGGACTCAGGCATTTTCAGTTTGCTCGCTATGGCATGTTATAGAGGGCGGCTAGATCGACGGCAACCTTGCACACGCGCGAAAAGCGCCCTCGCACGCGCTAACAGCCCGCCGAATGAATCGACGGGCTGCTAGACTGCGGACGTCCCAAGTACGATACTGTCAGCCCGACCCTGGAGGAATCTCGATCATGCAAAAACTGTCCCGATCGATCGCGTGGATGCTGGTGGTTGTTGCCATCGCCCTGCCCGCTTCTGGACAGGTCAAGGCGAAGACCGACGCGAAGGATGCGTTTGTCGATCTAGCCGGCTACCTTGTGGTCAGTCCGCCCGTGAGCATCTACGGTACTCCGAGCGAACAGGTGCGCACGATCACCATGGGCGATCTTATGTACCTGCAGCTTCGCTACCCGATCGTGCCCCCGATGCCCGTGTCGGTGGCGGTGACATCCATATTTAAGCACGTAGAGTTCGTTTCCACCGCCAGGACGTCGTCGGAGGTCGCCTTGCTCGGGCAACGTCCGCGCACAAGCGGGATTATCGGAGTCGGCTTTGTGCAGGTGCTGGTGCGCGGCAAAACCGCCGGCAAAGATCAGCTCACCGTGCGCATCAAGCTGGCCGACGGGAGTGTGAAAGAAGTGCCGTTTGCATTTGAAGTGAAGGCGAGGCGGTAGGTCAGCCGCGTGTGATCAAAGCCCAACAGGTGCAGGATCGCGGCGTGCAGGTCGTGCACGTGGACGAGGTTCGCATACTGCACTGGCAAGATGCCAGTGGCACCCGCGATGCTGATTCGGCTGTACGAATCAAGGTGTTTTCGGCGCGTCGGGCTTGTCGGCCTTATCGTTTTCGCCCTGGTCACCCCGTCGACTATTCCCGCCGCGGCCTCCGCCGAATCCACCGCCACCGCCGCGTCGACCGCCAAATCCGCGACCGCCGCTGAGCTTGACGAAGTTCGTCGCTTCGGCCACGTCGATCACTTCGTCGCCGTTGGTGTCGATCAGACTCAAGGCCATCTGAAAGCGCTCCGGCAGCTCTTCCTTTTGCAACTTGCCGTCGCCGTCGCGATCGAAATTGGCCACGAGCTCCTTGGCGCGATCTTCGACCGTGGAGTTGGGCTCAAGCTGCGGAATTTTGCCCTCGGCCAGCAGCTTGTCGCGATCGATGGGCACGGCCACGTCGAAGAAGCCGATCATC
>CAZUPX010000869.1:0-5423 GCA_964622155.1 uncultured Planctomycetaceae bacterium
GCGATCGAGGCCGCCGGGCGGGCGCTGGAGCTCGACGGGCTGAACAACTATCGCGGCCTGGAAACGCTGGCCGCCGCCCAGGCCAACGCCGGCATGTTCGCCGAGGCCAAGGCGACCCAGGAGAAGGCCATTGCCAAAGCCGCTCGCACCGAACTGGTGGCGGCCGAAAAGCGGATGGGCCTGTACCAGCGCGATCTGGCCTATCGCGAGCGGGCAAGGCTCGACTACAGCAAGCCCGAGGACGAGGACGAAAAGCACGCCGTCCGCCGTGCCGCGGCCTATGAAAAAGCCCAATCGCAAGCCGAATCCCAACAATCACGAAGAGTCCCACCGCCTCGTGGCGCGACGCGCCCGCGACGGATGCCACAGGGGCAACCCGGGCCGTACGATCAGCGGTATTAAGTTTGTGCGAGTGCCGTTGCCGGGTGTTGCTGCCGACTTCTTCAGAAGTGCCGTCCTCGCGGGTGACCCCGACAACTCGTTTTCGGGGTCGCGAAGCGACAAGAGACGTGACTGAAAGGGCGCAAGAACGCTCTTCTGCCTGCGGCACCCAGACAACCGGATTCGCGCCGTCGGGGCAGCATATACTAACCCGACGCGTCAGCGAGGATTCCTGAATGGTGCGTTGGAGAATTCCTCGCTTACGCGTCGGGTTAGTATATTGACACACATCCCTATGCCGCTTGCGTTTCGTCGTCGGCTTTGACGGGCTCGGTGGGAGTTTCGGCGGCGACGTTGAGAATCTCGCCGTCTTCGCTCACGTCGTCGAAGCGGACGCTGACGCGCTTCGACACGCCCGACTCCTGCATCGTGATGCCGTACAGCGTGCTGGCGCAGGTCATCGTCTTTTTCGAGTGCGTCACGACGATGAACTGCGTCCAGGCCAGAAATTCCTGCAACACGCCGATGAACCGCTCGATGTTGGCTTCGTCCAAGGCCGCGTCGACCTCGTCGAGCACGCAGAACGGGCTGGGCCGGCTGCGGAAGATTGCCAACAATAGCGCCACGCAGGTCAGCGTTTTTTCGCCGCCACTCAAGAGCGAAATGTTACGCGGCTCCTTGCCTGGCGGACGGGCGACGATCTCGATGCCACTGTCGAGAATGTCGACCCCTTCTTCGAGCACGATGTCGGCGTGCCCGCCGCCAAACAGCTTGCGGAATAGCAGTTGAAAGTGGCCGCGCACGACCTCCATCATTTCGGCAAACAGCCGCCGGCTGTCGGCGTTGATCTTCTCGATGATTTGCTCGAGCGACGCCTTGGCGCTCGAAAGGTCCTTGTGCTGCGCCGACAGGTTGGCGAAGCGAAGCTCAAGCTCCTCCAGCTCGGCCAGAGCGTCCAGGTTCACGCCGCCAATGCTATTGAGCTTGGCCCGCAGGTCGGCGATTTCGCGCTCCACTTCGCCGCGCTGCTGTACTTCCTCGGGCGAGGCGGTGTGCTCCAGTTCCGACAGCTCGACCGAGTAATCCTCGCGGAACCGGTCGGCCAACGTCGTGCGTTCGTGCCGCAGTTGGGTGGCCGCCAGGTCCCTGGCGTGGAGCTTCATTTCCAGCTTGCGAATCTTGTTTCGGGTGCGATTGGCATCCTGCGTGATCTGAATCTTCTGCTGCCGCCAGGCCTCGCGCCGCTGGAAGTGGCCGACGGCCTCGGCCGCGAAGCGGTCTTTTTTCAAGTACAGCTCGGCCAGGTCCGACTCGGCCGCCAGGATGTCGCGCTCAGCCTTAACGAGACGATCGAGGCACGTCTCGAGTTGAGAACGATTGTCGGCCAGGCCGCGAGATCGTTCCTGCTGATCGCGCTCGAGTTGACTCTTTTGAGCCATCAGGTGCGCCAGTCGCTGTTCGCTTTTGACGACGTCGATTTTCGTGGCGCCGGCCTCGCGGCTGAAGCGGACGCGGGTCTGCTCGAACTGACCCGCCCGCTGCACACCTTCGGCTAGCCGGGTTTCCATGTCGACAAGTGCCGCTTGGAGCGTTTCCAGCCTGCTTTGCGATTGTGCCAGCGCGGTGGTGGCCTGCTCGTGCTCGATTTGGACGGCGGCCAACTCGGTGGAATTCGCGGCATGTTGCTGTTCGACTTGCGCCAGGCGCTCTTCGGCGGCGCCGGCAGTGAGGCGTTGACGATTGAGCTCCGCTCGTGCTCGTTCGTGTTCGGCTGCCAGCGACTGAAGCTGGCGATCACCGACGGTAATCTCGTCATCGAGCTGGGCGCTGGCGGCCTGCTGTGCTTCGATGCCCTCCGCCGTCTCCGAAATCTGTTGTTTGAGCACGCGCAGCTCGGCACGTCGCGAGATCAGACCGGTGGACTTCTGTCGCGGTCCGGCGTAGAGCGTGCCGTCGGCGGCCACAAGCTGGCCATCGCGGGTCACAAAGCTCAATCCGCGACCGGCCGATTCGGCCAGCCGCAGCGCATGCGTCAGATTCTCGACGATCCACGTCTTGCCCAGCAGGCGTTTGGCCAACACGGCGAACTCGGGAGCCGTTTCAACGAACTCATCGGCCCGGCCCAACACACCTTCGCGACCGTGGAAGTCGATGCCGTCGAGATGCGTTTTCAGTGGCGGCACGTCGAGACGCACGAAGGCCGCGCGCCCCTCGAGCGAACCAGACCCTTGCAGATACTCGACCAGGTCGCGTCCGTCGGTCACGACCAACGACTGGGCCATTTCGCCCAGCGCCACCTCGATCAGCGGCGCCGAATCGAAATTGACGTGCAGCAAATCAGCCACCATTCCTCGCACGTGGGCAAACGGGCCAGGCGACTCGCCCTTTGACGCCGCGAGAACTTGTTTGACGCCGGCCGAAAGCCCTTCGAGCCGTTTTTCGAGTTCTTCCAACACGGCCGACCGCTCGGTCGCACCCGTGTATCGTTGCCGCAACTGGCTCAAGGCGTGTTGCATGGCCTTTGCCCGACCGCCTTTGTCGGCCAGGTCGGCACGAAGCGTGTCCACCTCGGTATGACGAGTCGCGCAGACTTCATCGAGCTTTGCCAGTTTCTGCCGCAGTGCTTCGACCTCGCCGCTGAGCGTCGTGCGAGTTGCGGTTAGCTCAGCCAGCCGCCGGCCGCCTCGTTCGCGCCCGGCGTGGGTGGACGCCACGGTTGATTCCAGCGCTCGAATCTCGCTCGCTAGTGCCGAGACCGCGCGGACCTGTTCCAGATGCGATGTGCGTCGTTGCTCGTTCTCGGCTCGCTGCTCATCCAACTGGGTCGTAACTTTGGTCAACGCGCGCTCTTCCTCGGCCAATCGCCGCGCAACTTCGCGATGTTCGTGCTCAGCCGCGGTGAGGCCCTCGGCGATATCGGCAAGCTGCTGCTCGACGTCGTCGGCGCGGATACCCATGGCGGCCAATTGACGGCGGTGACGCGCGATCTGTTCTTCCAAATCGTGGCAGTGGCGCCGCGTGTGCTCGATGGCCGACTCGTGCGCGGCGATTCGCTCGCGATTGCGGGCGACGCGGTTGTCGCTGGCGCGGGTGGCACTTTCCGCCTCGGCGATCTCGGTCTCAAGGGCCAGGGCCTGGTGCTCGAGCGACTCGACATGGTTCAGGCAGGCGGTGTTTTCGTCCCGGACCGATTTCAGCTCCGCCTCAAGCTCACCCAGCTTCGCGGTCAAATGATTCCAATCGACCAGGGCGACTTGCGTGCGGAGCGTTTGGAGGCGATCGGAGTATTCCTTGTACTTGCGGGCCTTGGTGGCCTGCATCCGCACGCCGCGCAGCCGGCTGTCGACCTCGTCGACGATGTCCGACAGCCGCAGCAAGTTCTGCTCGACGCGCTCCAGGCGGCGGATCGATTCGAGCTTCTTGGCCTTGAAGCGGCTGATGCCGGCGGCCTCCTCAAAGATCAACCGCCGATCGCGGGGTGACGATTGGAGCAGGACGTCGACCTTGCCCTGCTCGATGACGCTATAGGCTTCGGTGGCCACGCCGGTGCCGGCAAACAGGTCGCGAATGTCGCGCAACCGGCAGGGCTGGCGGTTGATGAGGTACTCCCCCTCGCCGCTGCGATAGACTCGCCGCGTGATGTGGACCTCGGCGGTGTCGATAGCCAGACGGCGTTCGGAGTTGTCGAGGGTGAGAGTGGTTTCGGCCGTGTTGAGCGCGCGACGGGTGGCCGATCCGTTGAAGATGACATCGGCCATCTCCTTGCCCCGCAAGCTCTTGACGCTTTGCTCGCCCAGGACCCATTTGATCGCGTCGACGACATTGCTCTTGCCCGATCCGTTGGGCCCGACAACCACCGTGATGCCGGAGGGGAATTCGAAGTGGGTCTTGTCGGCAAAGCTCTTGAAGCCGACAAGTTCCAGCGCCTTGAGCATGGGCGAGATCGCGTGGAGCTAAAACGGAGGTCGGTGGGGACGACGCGCGTGGGGACACGCGGCGACAGACGCTCCATTTTATCAACCGGCCGGCTAGCTGACTGGCCGAATTTCCGGGTTTTTCGCTGGCGTCTGGGCGGTTTTTTCTAGAGGACCCGCGGAATGCTAGCGGGTCGCCTTGCGCTTCTTCGCTGAGCTGAACAAGTCGGGCACCGGGCTGGCCACTTCCAACGGGGTCTCGGAGCCGCTACCGCCCTGGGCCGTGGCTTGTTCCTTGTGGCGATAGGCGCGGCCGCCATCGGGCAAGGCATCGACCTCGAACCGTCCGGCCAGCGCATGGCTGCTCTTGGCTTGCTGCAGCGCCTGCACGACGTCGGGATATGTGCCACCCAACTCAACGATCGCACGGATGATCTCGTCGACTTTGTTGGTCACCTGACGCTTCTGGTCGGGCTGGCCGGCAACGAACTTGCTCACGATGACCTTGTTGCCGTCGGTCCCTTTCACCAGGATCGCCTTGCCGCCTTCGAGCACAAACGGCGTTTCCAGGGACTGCTCGTGGCCGAACATCACGACCTCGGGCCGGTAGCTGCGCGTGACGTGAATCATCGGCGGTCCGGCCGTGTTGAGCACGTGGTAGCTGAATTGCCCGCCCAGATTCTCTCCACGGATCAAGGCGTCCTTGGCGTTCATGGCCCACAGTGCCCGAAAGGCACCGTAACGGGTCTCGGAGCTGGGCACTTCAAGCAGGTTGACCAGCTCATCGTGGGCGGCCATGTCGTCGACCGTGCTCAGGGCGGCCAGGGCGTACGCGCGGAAGGCCGGCTCTTCGCGGGCGGCTTTGGCCAGCGGTGCGGCCGCCTGGGCTTCGTCGAGATACGCGAGGGCCTCAGCGGCATAGAACCGCACTTCGGCATCGCTCGAGGCGAGCCCCTTGGCCAGCGTTGGCACGGCATTGCGACCGATGGCCTCGAGCCGCAAGGACGCGGTCGACGCAGTGATCGGATCGAGCAACTGCCGTTCCAACAATCCCGTCCGCACCGCCTGTTCGGACGCCGATTCTTTGAGCGGGATCGACCGCAGATCGGTCCGCACAGCGGACCCTAC
>CAZUPX010000870.1:0-2555 GCA_964622155.1 uncultured Planctomycetaceae bacterium
TTGCCGTCGGCGAATTCGAGAAATACGGCGATGTGAGCCCGCAATTTGCTTCCGGGTTGCAACTCGCCGAAAGCCACGGCCAGCGTGCCTGTCCACTCCAGTTCGAGCGCAACCTGGTCGCCGCTGGCGAAGCGATTGCGAATTTCGTATCGTTGCGCCGACAGTACCTGCTGACCTCGTTCGGCGCCTTCCAACAACTGTGCCAGGTCGCGCCGCGCCCCTTGAGCAGCCAGCCGGTTCGGGAACTCCTCCTGCACGACATCTGGCGTAAGAAACGCCGACAGCGCCGAGCCGGTGGCTCCCGATTCGATCGCCTTCAGATACCGGTCGGCTGTAGCGAGATTTCTGAGCGTCGTATCCGGCATGAGTTTTCAAGCCTGCGCTACGGTGTCACGACGGTTGCCGTCTCGATCTTCAGGTCGAGTTTAGCCGGCAAATCCATGTTGTTGACCGTGAACGTCATTTCGCCGGTGATGCGCATCGATGCGTTCGAGTCGACAACCTGTCCGCGCTGGCGATCGAACAAGATGATACCGGCGGACTCAGCAGCCTTGAGGTCACTCGACTTGAGCGCCAAGGGCAGCGGCGAGTTGTCGAGCGCGAAATTGACCTCCAATATTTTTGAGGTGATTCTGTCGAGCGTCTTGCCGTCCTTGTCGACGGTGCCCTCGTAGGTGTACTCCGTCTTGAAGTCCATCATCTGGCCGGCGCCAAAATTGGCTGCCACCGTTCGCTGCCAGGTGTCGCCCTTGTTGACCGGGTCCGCCTTGACCTGGTCGATTTCTTCGTTTGCTTTGTTTTTCAACTGCGCCGGATCGAGCTGGCTCTTGACGAGGTCTTGAATGGCGGTCGGCAACGAGCCCACGATGTCCTGGTTTGTTTCCACCGCCACGGCCCTATTGGACTTGTCATAGACGATGGTTGTCGTCTGCTTCGCAAGCGCTTTGTGGACGTCGCGGATGACTTCCAATGGCGACGTGCCTTTGTCGTCGGGGTTGGCCGAATCGAACGTGTAGTTCATCCCCATCACGTCGATCGTGACCTGCAGCGATTGGACCTTTTGCTCGAGATGCAGTTTTCCCTCGGCATCGCGCTTCCCGAGGGTTGATTTGGAGGTGGACTTTGTATCGGAGCTCGTCTCGACGTCCATCCCCGCGATGGAGAGCGTCTGTTGAAGCCTGGCTGTCGACTCGGTCGTATAACTGCTGTCATCGACAAACTTTTGCTCCAATGTCACCTGGCCATGGCAGATGCCGCACGCGTCCATTGCCAGGAAGCCAGCGAATACGATTTTGCGCAGCATGACTTCCTCCGCCGTTTGACGAGTATGCGACGGCCCGCGGCCGCCGCGCCGCTCCATTTCCCTCAACCCATACTGTAGCGGGCTGAAAAAGAAAGTCGAGCATTTTGCCGGATTGACGCGAATGCGTGCCGGCATATCGCGGAGTTGAACGGCGACCGAATGCGCATTCGCAACGCAGCTCCCGGAAAACCTCGTCCGACCGGCTTCCAGCTTAGACTTGAGCACACGCTGATCGTGTAGAAGCCGGAAGCCAAGGGTCGGTAACACCAACCGCCGGACTAGCCGATCACCCGGTTGCGACCGGCGCGCTTGGCGGCGTAGAGTTGCTTATCGGCTTGTTCGACAAGGTCGATGGCCGAAATGTCGGAAGCCCCTTGGTCGCAAGCGGCGCCGATGCTGATCGTCACGGCCACTTCGCCATGCTCGGTCGGGAAACTTTGCTCAGCCACGGCTGCCCGGATGCGTTCTCCGCCCTCGAGGGCTTCGCTCATATCGGTCTCCGGCAGCAGGAGACAGAATTCCTCGCCACCGTAACGAGCTAGCACTTCGTCGCCGCGCAACGTCGATCGCAGCCGGCGAGTCAGTTCGACCAGCACCTCGTCGCCGGTGAGATGTCCAAAGGCGTCGTTGACGCTCTTGAATGCGTCGATGTCGATCATGAGTACCGACAGTGGCCTTCCGGTCCGCTTCGTGCGGCGCAGTTCTCGCTCGGCAACTTCGAACAGGTAACGCTTGTTATAGACCTCGGTCAAGCCGTCCGTGGTCATCATGCGGTACGTGGTCTCGAAATACTCGGCCTCAAACCGGTCGGCTGACAAGTATTTGAAGATGTGGCCTCCGATTCGCAATCGATCGCCGGGCTCGAGTTGACGGGCGTCGACGCGGACGCCATTCAGGTACGTCCCGTTCTTGCTGGCCGCGTCGATCACCGTGTAACCGCTTGCGGCGCGTCGTATCAACGCGTGCCGCCGCGATACCGAGTCGTCCGGCAATTCCAGGTCGCAACCGGAGTCGCGCCCAATCAAAAGGTCGTCTTTGCCCAGCTTGATGACTCGCCCCAGCCGTTCGGCCGGATAAATACACACCAGGCAGCAAGTGCGCTCGCCGCCATTCCGATTCTCCAAGTCGCACTGCAGGATATCGCAGCCGCGAGTCAGCAGACCGTCCTGCACAAGTGACCTCAATTCAACTAGAGTCGGTTTTGGCGAAGGGAATAGGAAGAGCTGTTCAGAAGCGAATTCCCGCAGTAAAC
>CAZUPX010000871.1:0-5697 GCA_964622155.1 uncultured Planctomycetaceae bacterium
CGACCGATACGGCCCTACTAATCGGCAAACTCACCCCATCACTTTGACCCAACTGAACCGCCACCAAAAAACAAAGTCCTCCCCACCCCACACACCCATACCCACCTCTCCAAAACCCCACCAATCCTGCCCAGTTTGACACGGATCGGAAGTGGTCAATCCGCTGCTTTGATGGCGTGTTCGGATGGGGGATGGTCGTGCCGGTTGCAATACCTAGAGCGTTAGCGGGCGAAGAGTTAGAAGCACACAAGATGGCGCGAAAACGTTTGACAAGCCTTCGGGGGGCGCTTATCGTAAAAGTTCGACGCCAACGGGCATCTCCGTGCGGATTCCGCCTCGCTTGGCGCCTTGATTTGTGCAATCGCTGTCTGTGATTTTTCGGGCAATTCAGGACAACTGCCCAGGGACCAGCCGCGGGTCAAGAAGCACCGCAAGCGGCTGCAACGCTCGACGCCGAGCGTGTGGCACTCACAGGAGTAGCGATCAAGTTCGTTGGCGTTCATTTCGAGCGAGTTTCACTTCACGTCACGCTGAGGCTCATGTTGCGGCCGACTGGTCGGTATTGGTGATCGACGGTCGGCGGTCATTTTGGCGCGACGTTGGCAGTGAGTTGACTCGCGTCGGATTTATTTTAATCGATTGAAGCAACTCGTTGGCAGCATGGTTCGGAGGGTTTTCTAGATGGTGGAGCAACGCAGTTCGAGCGCGGGCTTTTCCCGATGGGTTGAGAAGAACAAAGACCAAGTCGTCCCGTGGTCGATTTTGGGCGGGTTGTTGGCGATTCTGGTTGCGGTGTACTGGGGAGAGCTGAGCTACACCAGTCACGGCGCGATGTGGTTTTGGGAGAATCCCAAGTACTCACACGGCTGGCTGGTGCCTGTATTCACGGTCATCTTGCTGTGGATGCGCCATGAGCCGTTCGGACTGGTCACGACCGGTGCTCGCTGGGCCGGCGTCGGATTGCTGTCGGCCGGATTGGGCATGTGGCTGCTTACGACATACTATTCGCACCGCGTACCGCAGATGGACTCGTTTGTGATCAGCGTCGCGGGAGCATTCTTGCTGGTCGGTGGTTGGAAGACGATCCGCTGGGCCGGACCGGCCATCGCTTTTTTGATCTTCATGTTTCCGCTTCCCGGGCCGTTGGATACTGGTTTGCTGGCCCCGATGCAAAAGTGGGCCACGGCCTCCAGTACCTACGTTTTGCAGACGATCGGAATTCCCACGTACAGCGAGGGCAACCGGATCGTGATCGGCGAGATTCAGTTAGGCGTGGTCGAGGCCTGCAGCGGGTTGCGGATGCTTACGATCTTCGTGGCTTTGGCCGTGGCAATCACGCTGGTGACCGACCGACCCTGGTGGGAACGGATCGTGATCATTATTAGCGCCGCGCCGATCGCACTGGCGGTCAACATCGTGCGTATCACCGTCACGGGTATCCTGCACCTGACGGCAGGCCCGGAGCTGGCCGAGCTGGTTTTCCACGACCTGGCAGGCTGGTTCATGATGCCCATGGCGCTGGGGCTGCTGTACGTCGAGTTTCAGATCCTTTCGCATTTGGTCATCGATGAAAGCGAGACCGGGCCCTTGCAAATCGGCGGCATGGGTGGAGCGCCGGTACGCGTATAACGCGACGCCTTAGGTGTCGCTTGCCGGGAAACACGAACACTCAAGACCTTCGCATTCGAATATAGGTGCAGATCGTATGTCTCAAGTTGATTCTCATGATGCCGACGAAGTGCCTCGCTCGGGCAATGGTGGCTCGGGCAATGGCGGCTCCAGCAGTGGCGGCCCCAGCAGTGGCAATGGGTCGCTCACCACGATCGAAAGTCATTTGCCGGCGGTGCCGGCGGTGGGCTGGTCATATGGTCCGCCGCAGCGGCCGGAGATTCTCACGGCCAAGGCCAACCCGATGGAGCTGCTGCATGCCGTGCGGCGCCGCTGGCCGCTGGCCATTGGCCTGGGGCTGGCGGTGGGCTTCCTTGCCGCCGGCCTGGTGTGGTTTCTCGTGCCGGTTAAGTACGAGGTCTATGCCTTGCTGCGCGTCGCCGGCCGCCAGCAGCACGTGTTGACGAAGGGGGGCGAGGGAGTCGACGAGTTTCAAACCTTCAAACGCACGCAGGTGCAATTGATCCTCAGCCCCTTCGTGCTGCGCCGCACGGTGGCCGAGCCGTCGATTGCCAGTCTGGCGACGATCAAGGAGCACAACGACGAGCCGCACTCGTGGCTGAAGAACCAACTGCTCATCGACTATCCGGACGACTCGGAAATTCTTCGCGTGGCGATCAAAGGCCGCCGGTCTAACGATCTGATCGCGATCGTGAACATGGTCATCAAGAAGTACCTGTCGGAAATCGTGCAGAATGAGCGTTTGAAGCGCGTGACCAACGAGACCGAACTCAATAAACATTATGAAGACTATCAACGCGAACTGACCAGAGATATGGAATCGCTGCATAAGATGGAAATTGTGGCCAAGGTCAGCAACACGGAAACGGCGCAAATCGCGAAAAAACTCGCGATAGACAAGCTGCAGGCCGGCATGACCCTGCGCGATCGAATCACGATTGAGCTTAACGAAGTGAGGACGAGCATCGCCGTGGCTAAGGCCCGCGCCGATCACCCAGACACTTCGAACGCAACCGACTTTGCGATCGATTTGGAGATGAACAAGGACGCGCTGGTCTTTAATATGAACCAGAAGCTGGCCGACCTGCACGATTATCTGAGTGCCGCACGGTCGATGGTGCCAAATCCCTCCCGAAATCCCAGGGTCTTGAGACTGCAGCAGCAGATCCTCGACATGCAAGAGAATCTGGAGGAGATAAAGGCCACCCTCCGGCCGAAGCTGATCGAAATGAAGAAGGCCGAAGAGGACAAGAAGGACAAGACGGCCGAGAAGCTCATGAGTCTGCCAGTCTTGGAGGCCAAGAAGGAGTATCTGGAAAAGGAGCTCGAGGAGCAAAAGAAAATCATCGTCGAAGAGGCCGAGCTGGCTCAAAACCTGGAGAGTTTCTCGGCCAACGTGGCCGGCAAACAGGCGGACTTGGCGCGGCTCAAGAACATCACCAGTGAGCTGGGGGCGGAGTTGGAGCGCAGCCGTATTGAGCGGCTGGCCATTCAGCGGATTACCCAGGTGGATGAGGCCATTTTGGACTCGCCCCGCGGCGACGCCGTGCGCAAGTACGTGGGCGTCGTGTTCAGCTTCATTCTCGGCTGCGGCCTGGTCGTGCTGGGCATCGCCTTCATGGAGTTCCATCGCCGCCGGGTCAACGGCGTCGCGCAGGTCCACGACGGCCTGGGCATTCGCGTGGTCGGCGAGCTGCCCAGGGTCTCGGGTCGCAGTTGGCGGCGCGTTAAAGGTGGCAAGGGAGCCGCCGTGCTCAAGGCCCTCATGGGCGAGCGAATCGACGGCACGCGCACGGCCTTGATCCACTGCAATACGATCGATCCGCCGCGCGTGGTCATGGTCACCAGTGCCGAGCCGCACGAGGGTAAGACCACCACCGCCAGCCAACTGGCCGCCAGCCTGGCGCGCAGCGGACGCCGCACCGTGCTGGTCGACGCCGACATCCGCAATCCCGGCACGCATCGCGTGTTCGACTTGCCGCTGGAGCCCGGGCTGTGCGAGCTGTTGCGCGGCGAAGCCGAGCGCGACGCGGCCATCCATCCCACTCGCTCTCCAAATTTGTGGCTGCTGCCGGCCGGACGCTGCGACTTGCGAAGCGTGCAAGCCTTGTCGAATTCGTTCCTGGGTAACGCCATTGCGGCCTTGTGCGTGCAGTTCGACTACGTCGTGATCGATTCGGGGCCGGTATTGAAAGTGGCCGACTCGTTGATGGTCGGCCAGCACGTCGACGCGGCGATCATCTCGGTGTTGCGCGACGTGAGCGAACTCCCCAAGGTGTACGAAGCCTGCGAGCGGCTGCGTGCCGTGGGCATTACCGTGCTGGGCTCGGTAGTCAACGGCGTCAACGACGACGTGGCCCGTCACGGCGTCGAGCTGTTGATGGCCGAGACGGGTTGATAGGCTGTAGCCGGCCTCTGTGAGGCCGGCGCCCTGACAGGGACTTTGCTACAGAAGAACGAATGCGCCGGCCTCACAGAGGCCAGCTACAGGAGGGCAACGAAAATGAAGAAGCTCTTGATCGGCCTGGGACTGGCAATCATTGTGGGCGCGGTTGCCGTATGGTGGCTGGTGCCGGTGCGGTACGAGGTCTTTGCCTTGTTAAAGGTGGCGGGCAGGCAGCAACACGTGCTGAACAGGGGGGGCGAGGGAGTCGACGAGTTTCAAACCTTCAAGCGGACCCAGGTCCAACTGATGCTCAGCCCCTTCGTGCTGCGCCGCGCTGTGTCGGAGCCCAAAATCGCCGGTCTGGCGAGCATCAAAGAGCACAACGACGAGTCATACTCGTGGCTGAAGGAGCAACTGATCATCGATTATCCGGATGACTCGGAGATTCTGCGAATCTCCATGAAGGGCACGAAACCGAACGATTTGATCGAGATCGTGAATATGGTCGTCAAGAAGTACCTGTCGGAAGTCGTGCAGAGCGAGCGCTTGAAGCGAGTGGCCAACGAGACCGAGTTGACCAAGCACTATGAAGATTATCAGCGCGACCTGACCAGGCAGATGGAAACGCTGCATCAGATGGAAAAGGTGGCCAAGGTCGGAAGCGCCGAGGCTAGTCAGGTCGCCAAAAAGCTGGCGATGGCAAAACTCGACGAGGCGCTGGCCCGGCGTGCCCGGCTGCACATGCAGTTGGACGACAATGCCATGCAGATGAAGCTGCTCGAGGCTCGCGAGGAGGAGGGTGCCCGCACGGCCGATGCCGATCCGGTGGCTGGCGCTCACTCGGCCGCAAGCCTGACAGCGCACCAGTTGTCTGTGCAGAAGGAGTATTTGGAAGAGCAACTCAAAGCCGTCCAGAACGATATCGTCGAGCAGGCCGAACTGATGCAAAACCTGGAGAGCTTCTCGGCCAACGTGGCCAGCAAACAGGCGGAATTGACGCGGCTCAAGAACATCACCAGTGAGCTGGGGGCGGAGTTGGAGCGCAGCCGTATTGAGCGGCTGGCCATTCAGCGGATTACCCAGGTGGATGAGGCGATCCTTGCTTCGCCGCGCGGTGACGCGGCGCGAAAGAACGGATTGGCGCTGGCAATTGGTCTGGCCGGCGTTGCGCTCGTGTTTCTGGGCGCCGTGATTCCTCGGCGGCGAACCACCTGGTAGAAGCATCAAAACCCTGTAGCCGGGGTCTGTGACCCCGGTAGGAAGTACCGATAGTTTCTTCAATGCAGCCGGCCTCACAGAGGCCAGCTACAATTTGACAACCAACAACATTTCACGGCGGAGTGTGCAACTGATGAAAACGTATTTACCAATCGCGGCGGCCGTGGTGGTCATGCTGGCTGCCGGTTACGTGCAGGGTGTGTGGAGCGAGCGGTGGGGCGAATTTCCCGAGCTGCAGGCCTTCAAGGAGCAACTGGCCGAGATTCCCCTGGAAATCGGCGAGTGGCAAGGCGAGGAGGCCGAGGGGTCGGACGAGCGGACCCTGAAGGTCGCCGGCGCCGAAGGGGAGCTGGTGCGAACGTACAAGAACGCTCACGGTGACGTGGTGCGGATGTCGATGATCTGCGGCCGATTGCAGGACATCACCTACCACACGCCCGACCGCTGCTATCCGGCGGCCGGCT
>CAZUPX010000872.1:0-3685 GCA_964622155.1 uncultured Planctomycetaceae bacterium
CTCGGACGACTCAAAATCGAGCTTGCTAAGCAGCGATAGAGCCAGATTACTGAGACTCGTCAACGTGTCGGGGTGCTCGGGTCCGAGGTCTCGTTGGCTAACGTCCAATGCGTGTCGGAACATCTTCTCAGCGGCCTCAAAATCTCCCTGCTGATCGAGCAGCAAGGCGAGATTGTTGACGCTCGTCAACGTATCGGAGTGTTCCGCCCCCAGCACACGCTCGCGTGCCTCGAGCGCGCGGCGCAGCAACGGCTCGGCCGCGGCATAATCCCATCTGGCAAACAGAAACATGGCCAGGTTATTCACGCTCGACAACGTGTCGGGGTGCTCCGGTCCCAGAACCCGCTGGCTGGTCGCCAGCGCGCGGCGAAAAAGCGGCTCACAAGTCGCGTAATCCCGCTTGCTCTCCAACAAGATGGCCAAATTGCTGACGCTCGTAACAGTGTCAGGATGTTCCGCCCCCAGCACTCGCTCGCGCGCCTCGAGGGCACGACGAAGAAGCGGCTCCGCCGCCGCATAGTCGCATTGGCTGTAGAGCACCATTGCCAACCGGTCGAGACTCGTCAACGTGTCGGGATGCTCCGGCCCCAACGCCTGTTCTCTCGTCTCCAGTGCGCGGAGATAGAGTGGCTTGGCGGCCGCAAAATCTCCCTTCTGATCCACAAGCGCGGCGAGATCGTCGACGCTCGCCAACGTGTCGGGATGGTCTTGACCCAGCGACTGCTCGCGTGAAGCAAGCGCGCGGCGCAGCAACGTCTCAGGAGTGTCTTCGATCGTGTCCAAAAGGCCAGGCTCGTGCTCGCTGGTGGCCCCTGGCAATTCATTGCTTTCCATCTACCTCGATAATAAGCAGGGCCGTCGCCTGCCGCAACGCGGTCGATCGGCAGCCCACGTCACGCACGAGGAAGTGCATCAACTGGCGACCACAACCTCTGGCGGCTCTTGAATCGCGGCATACGGTCGGTTGTGCTACAATTGCAGGAGTATGACTACCCAAACATTTCGCGAGCTTCTGACGCGGCACCCATTTCAGCCATTCCGCCTCGTTATGTCGAACGGTCATTCCTATGACGTGCGACATCCGGAAATGGCCATGCTCACGCGCACGAGCATCCTGGTCGGCACCGACGTAGCCGATGACGGCGTGCCTGCAGAATTCAAGATCTGCTCGCTGCTCCACGTCGCCACGATCGAGCCGCTCAATACGGCTGGCGCATAGGTTTGCGGCCCCATCTCTTGCCGGGGCCACACAACCCGGCTGCGGACTCCAACAAACTCCGCCCGCTTGCTGCATTTCGCTCTCCGCTCGATTAGGATATGAAGGCTCAGTGGCTTTCGGTATGTGCAATGGGAGGATTTCGATGAACATGCTTCGACGACGGGCGGTAGTTCTGGCCTTCTTCTGTCTGGCGATCCCGTTCTCTGGCTTTGCACATGCCAAGGCGCCCCGGGTGACTCAAAACGTGCTCTGGATCATGACCGACGGGCTGCGGTGGCAGGAGGTGTTCACCGGTGCCGAGGAGACCTTGATCTCCAAGGAGAATGGCGACGTCAATGACGCCGACGCGCTCAAGCAGGTTTATTGGCGCGACGCGCTCGAGGCACGCCGCGAGGCCCTCATGCCGTTTTTCTGGAACGTGATTGCCAAAAAGGGTCAGCTTTACGGCAACCAGCACAAAGGCAGCATCGCCCGCGTGACCAACGGGATGAACTTTTCGTACCCCGGCTACAATGAGGCATTTTGCGGGTTTGCCGACCCGCGGATCGACAGCAACGACAAGCGGCTCAATCCGAACATCACGGTCTTCGAATGGCTCCATCGCAAGGACGGCTACGGAGGCCGCGTGGCCGCATTCGGCTGCTGGGACGTCTTTCCGTACATCTTCAACCGTCCCCGCTGCGGGTTTTACATCAATGCCGGCTACGACCCCTTCGATGACGGCAAAGTTTCGCCGCGGCTCGAACTGTTGAATCAACTCAAGGCCCAAGAACCGCGCCGTTGGGCCGGCGAGCCGTTCGACCCGATCACGTTTCACACGGCCTTCGAGTACCTCAAGGATCGCAAACCTCGGTTGTTCTACCTGTCGCTCAACGAGACCGATTCCTGGGGTCACGAAGGGAAGTACGAAGAGTATCTGCGCGCGGCCAACCGTTATGACACTTACTTGAAGACCATTTGGGACACCGTGCAGTCGATGCCCGAGTATCAAGGGAAAACCACGCTGATCGTTTCGCCCGATCACGGCCGGGGCGACGCGCCGGTCGACTGGAAAAGCCACGGCAAGGACATCAAGCGGTCGGAGTTCATCTGGATGGGCTTCTTGGGCCCCGACACGCCCGCCCTCGGCGAGAGGTCGAATATCGAGATGGTCACGCAGAGCCAATTGGCGGCCACGCTGGCCGGCTTGCTGGGCGAAGACTACTGTGCCGCGGTGCCCCAGGCCGGCAAGCCGATTGCCGACGTGGTGCGCTCTACTAGAGATTCGGACAGCAAGTGAACGATAATTCGGAAGGTCACCACTTCCAGGTCAGCGATCGCAAGTGATTGAAGTTTATTGCGTCGACTCCCTCGCTTTGAAGTGTGATGTACAGATCCAAGTCATCGGTCAGCACCAGGAACCGGCCTCTTGATGCGCAGATCACGCCGGCATCGGTAAGTCCGCAGCGAAGAAAGCCTCCATTTTTGACTGCTGTCTTGCTCGGAATGAAGCGTTCCAAAAAATCGCTGCTCAAACTGTCACGAAACTGCACCCGCCACGCTCGCAAGTTGTCGCGCGAAAGTTGGCCGGCAAGATTATTGATCTCGGTCAAAACGTTCGGAGTCGTCACACGCCTTTCAAAGCAGTTCAATATCCTCACGAGCAGTTGAAAATCCTCGATCACAAATTGGCTTGTACGTTTGAAGCCTGCAATCCAATTTGGATCGCAAATGCCAATGAAGTACAACAACAGAATATTGGTGTCGACGAGCAATCCTTTGCGCCGGTACTTTGAGATTAAGTTGACGAACAACTCACTCATTGGAGCTGCCGTATCTTGATTGATTGACACGCTCCAGACTTACCATTCACGGTGATTTGCTTGTAAACTCGTTCATCGTTTGAAAATGGCGTCGGCAACCCGACAGGAGGCTTCTCTCGCAAAAAGCTGATGGTGATGAGCCAATCCTCGTCGTCAGGGGATCGATCGACCTCTTCCAGTTGGATACCCCGCAACTCGGCGCCAAAGACCTCGTTGAGGTATTTCCATGCCTTCGCGACCGCGTCTTTGACAGTGATCATTTATGTCTCACTTTTTAGGATAGGCGTCTGGCAATACCTTTGACCAGCGCTGGCGTCACCGACCGTTCCGTAGGATAGTCGATATTAATGCGGTAAGGCAAACTCCTCGGAGAAGGCGATGCAGACTGTGGTTTGGTCTCTAATTCTGATTTTACCCGCAGCCAGTCCAACGGCAGTCGAGATGCCCAAAGTTCTCGACTCTCGGCTGGCAATCGACCTATTCGCCGCCGAGCCCGACATCGTCACGCCGACCGGTCTGGCGGTTGACGATCAGGGTCGCGTGCTGGTCGTGGAATGCCACACGCACTTTCGGCCAGACGACTATCAAGGCCCGCCAGCGGATCGCCTGCGCATGTTTGAAGACACCGACGGCGATGGCCGGGCCGATCGGATCACCACATTCT
>CAZUPX010000873.1:0-8103 GCA_964622155.1 uncultured Planctomycetaceae bacterium
GTGGAATCGCAATCGATTCGTGCGGGTCCGAGCGCGAACCACGCGGCAATCCGCTAGCGGTCGTTACTCTACACCGATATGCTCGACGTGCAGCGGTTGGGCAGCCCGAATGACGATGTTGAATGAACGCGGAACCGATGCGACTGCTTGCGGTTGCATCTGAGCCCAACGCAACTACCGAAGGTGGGACTTGAACCCACACGCCCATGCGGGCACTGGATTTTGAGGCCGAATGCGGTTTTCGCCGAAATGTTGAGCGTCAAACGCCTTACATTCTTCGTCCCTCGCTGGTCGCACCATATTTGCACACGATTATGGAGCGACAGCACAGTGGCGGGGAGCGCAGCAGTGGCATTCTGAACACAATTCTTGACACAGTCCCCCATGCTGGTACATCATTTGGGTTGCTCATGGCCCCGCACCCAATTGGGCAGTCCGGCTTGGGCAGGAGAACGCTAGTGATCGATGACAATTTGAACGCCCACAAAGGCGCTACGAATCTCATTCGCATTGCCATAGGTTTGGCCGAGGCGAGCATCGCCTCGACGTCACGCACCTTCTTGATGATCTGCTCGGGATTGTGTCGCTTCCGATTCATCGAGAATCTCCTTCCCCTCTGGGGCGCTAGAGACTCTCGTAACACATGGACCAGTTTTCTGGGAGCAGGCCACGCACGAATTTCTCTTGGATTCTTTTTTGTTGCGTTGGTCGTAACGGGAAACGCTTGGGGAGCGGTGGTTTCAGTTTTCGACAACGACGCATATGTCGATACGGAAGGGGGAACTTTCACCACCGAGTCGAATACAGTCCAGGCTAGCCTATCGTCACTCGGCTATACCGTTAGTACATTCACGGGTATAACGGCCGCCGACTGGACGACTGCAGGTGACGGGGGCAATTGCATCCTGATTCCAGAGCTGGAAAATGGAGACTTGGCCATCGCCCTATCCGCCCCCGCTAAGTCAGCGATTGCAAGCTTTGTTTCCTCCGGCGGTGGGCTCATAGTGCACGGCTCCGAGTATACCAGTGGCTCCCCACGCATGGGCAGTTTATTGAACACGGTGTTTGGCTTCTCCTTGGTCGAGACATCCGAAACCACGTCGAGCACAAGTGTTCTTACCGGGGCCGCCGCCGGCACGGCCTTCGCGGGCGGCCCCACGCCTATCCCCAACTATAACGGTACTTCTTCGTTTCTGTCGGGAATGCCAGGTGGCGCGTCGGAAATCTATGAGAACAGCATCAACACCAATACCACCGTGGCACTCATACCTTTCGGGTCGGGTCGGATCATATATTTAGGCTGGGACTGGTTTAATGCTGTTCCGCTGGGCGGTGCAGATGGCGGCTGGCTCAATGTCCTTGATCGAGCCGTTATCCAGGCCAAGGTCCCCGAACCTGCGACCTTTGCCCTAGCGGCCTTCGGCGTCGCCGCCCTTGCCGCCTGCGGCTGGCGGCGGCGATGACGATGGCCGACCCGTCGGTGACTAGTTCGTTCGTTCTCTTGCTCGTGTTTACCGCGCCCAGTCTATTCGCCTCGGCTTGTTCTAGCAGGCGATAGACCGTCGGTCTCGCCAGACCGACCGTGCGAGCGATCCGAGCAATCTTTTCGCCCCTCATTGCCAAGACGTATCGGCGCTGCTCCTTCGTGACGGTGAGGAGCGGTCCCTTCTTGGATCCGCCCCAGACTTTCCGGTCAATCACAACGCAATCGGTGAAGCCGGGCCACGCTCAGCACGAGCGAAGACATAACAACTACCGAAGGAGGGACTTGAACCCTCACGCCCTTGCGGGCACTGGATTTTGAGTCCGGTACGGGGCGTAGCACCTGCGTTGCGGTTGGAGTGGCGAAGCGTTGGAAGTTCTTCTCGGATCAACGGATCGGACAAAAGTACGTTGCGATTGCATTGTACTGGGATTGGCTTTGCGTTGCCAACATTGTCCCCATTTTGTCCCCAAAATCAGGCACCAGGTTATGGCAATCCAGTGCCTGGCGAAAACCTTTCCAACGACAGAGGCGCGCGCCAATTTTCAGAGCGAAAGATGTTATTGGCGCTTAAGGTTCAGAGCGAACATTTCATTAATGATGCCGTCCGGATCGGCAACGAACATGATGTCGACCGGCATACTTTTCACGGCGGTCGGCGGTAGATCGATCTTGCCGCCGCGCGATTTCACGAACTCGTGAGCCAGGTCGGCGTCCTTGACGTGGTACTGAATGTAGCGATTGCCGAAAGCATCCAGATGGCGGCCCGCGCGATTGGGTAAGTCCTTTCCGAACGACCAGAACTTGATCACGGTCGGCCCGACCTGGAATAGGTAAACTTGGCGAGTGGGATCGCCGGGCATGGACACGGCAGGCAGCTCCCGCATGCCAAGCACCTCGCCATAGAAGCGTCTCGCGGCTTCAATGTCGGAAACCGTAAGCGCGATTTGCAAACTATTTTGCCAACTGTCGGGCCCCGCGCCGTCGTGGAAATAGAACTCCACCTGATTACCGTCCGGGTCGTCAAGCATGCCGAAGCGATAGGTCGAGTCCGGCAGCGAGGTTATTTTTGGCTCAGGATAACCATTGGCCTTTAGCCGGCTCTTGAAGGCAACGATGTCCGGGATCGGATAGTTGACCATTCGCAAGCCGATGCCCCGGGTTACCCCACCTGGAAATGGCCGGGTTGTTTCTAGGCCAGGGATGAGCTTGATCTCATGCGTCCCGACGCGGAATCGCTCCATGGTCACGGCCTTCGGAAAGAAGACCGGGTCCGTCTTGTCACTGAACTGAACGACTGCCATGGGTTCGAGTCCCAGCACTTCGCCATAGAACATTTTAGCGGCCACCATGTCTTTGACGGTGATGACAACATTCAGTGAAGGCTTAGCAAGATGATCCGCAATCGATTCGCCAGCAACGTTTGCTCTCAAAGGCAGCACAATTCCAAGTAGGCCCACCAAAATCGTTCCCCTGAATAACCGCGCCGCGCGCAGTGCACAGACCGATATCATGGTCAAATCTCCGATGAGCGAAGTTGCTTGTACTGGCCATCAACTGCGGCAAAGCGCGCCCGTACTGCATTTCAGCCGGTTGAACCGCAATGCACCCCGCCGAATTCGCCGGCTTCAGCGAGCTGTGGTTGGACGAGCCTTTTTGCTGCTCGGGTTCGGTGTTCGATGCTTGGAATCCTCAAGGAGCCCGCGGAGAATCTGGTGAATCGTCCGCTCGAACAACTCAAAGAAGTCAATGCCGATTGATTTGAACTCGGGCAGATCGGAAGCAGCGGCCGATTTCTTCGGCGGATGCGTCATGAACCACAGACCGGCATTAACCGCCTGGTGCTGGATGCCGAATTCAGTGACTTCCTCGGGCGTCAATTGCGGGCAAGCAGCGTTCAACGCGGCGGCGACACGCTGCATGGATGCCAAAAAGGAGCGAGCGAATTCGGCAACCGCCCCGGTCGCCGGGCGGCGTTCGAAGATGCTGCTAACGGTCAAACGAAGCCGCAGCAGCCTCGCCTGACCACGCAGGGCGGCGGTCAGGGCAGCAGCAATTCGGTCTGCATCGGGGCGACGCAAGCGCCTGAGTCTCGAGTCAACGTCACTAGCCCAACTCTCAACATCCCGCAGAGCGAGTGCGAGGAAGACCTCATCCTTCGTACGAAAGTATCCGTACAAGCTGGCCTTCGCTAGCCCGACCCTCTCGGCGATCGCCACCATGTGTACGTCGTCGAAATCGCGTGTCTCGTACAGATCGGCGGCAGCTTCGAGAATCGCCGAGACCCTTTCGTCTTTCTGGTCTCGCCGCGTCGCTCTTTGCCAGGACATGCACTCTCCCTGCTTCGAATGAACTCGGTCCGCCAGAGTTTTGCGGCTTGTCCAATAGCCGATTTGCGTCGACTTGCATCAATTGTAACAAGCGGGGTGCGTAGGAAGAACCCGCCTGGGCGCTCGGGGGCATTTCCTCGATCGGTTCTACCGGCAAATGCCGCTGCGGTGCTGTGGGATGGACCTCACACCCGTCACGGCAGCGAAAGCAGACAACCGCGGCAGCCCTTTAGGCGATTTCAATAGGCAGCGGCCGGCCCAGGAGCTTCTGGTAGAAGCTCTTGAGATCCGGCCTGAAATCATTGATCATCGGATAGCCCGACTTCGGCACTCGGGAGGGACGCGATGCTGCGCGAGCTCTCACACACAGAATTCACAGAGTTTTCAGGTACTCGATGACAGCCATCTTCTCCTCGGCGTTAAGTGCGTCGGGAAACTCGTGCCCCGCGGCGCTGTTGCCTTTGTGAGACGTATCGTAGTACATGCGCCGTATGCGGGGAGTGAGGTTCTCCGGCACGGCGTCGAATACTTCCACTTCCAGGCCGACATTGGTCTTGTCGTAGCCGTCTTCGGTTCGCTTCCAGACTTTGGGCCGCTTGGTCGGGTTGATCACGGCCGAGAGCGTCGGTGCCGCACCGTTGTGGAAGTAGGGGGCCGACGCCCAAATTCCATCCAACGGCGGCGCGCGATATCCCTCCGACTCCAACCAAACGGGCTGCTGGCCGTTGTATTGGAGCCACTGTTTGTTATCCCACTCCCGATTCTCCTTGGGAACCGCGTGCAAACGGACGGGGTCGGTCCCCACCTCTTCAATGGAGACCACGCGATTCGGGTATTCCCCGGCGGCGCCGTAGGTGCCGTGGCATTCCGCACAGGTTTTGTTGAAGATCGCCTTGCCTTTGTCGGCCAGTTGGGTGTCGATCTCGAAGGGGTATTTCGGCACTTCCAGTTCTTCGATGTATTGATAGATGTGCACGAAAGTCGGTTCCAGGGCTTGCCACTTCTCTTCCCAATTCTTCTCGTTGCGCGATCGTGCGAACGGCATATTCTGTCGGGGCGTCTTCGGCGCGAAGGCATCGCTGTAAAGACGATTCTTTTTCTTCGTCGTCCACCACGCTGGTGGATTCATGTCGTGGTGCAGCAGCATATCGGGATTCGCCATAACGGCCGCCGTGACGTCAGGGTTCTGGCGGACCCAATGGCCCACCTCGAAGATCACGGCGTTCGTGAAACCCTTGTGATAGTTGGCAACAAAGAAACCGTTTCCCGGCAATTTGACGCTGTCAGGGTCCTTGCCACTGTCCAAGGCCCGCAACCGCATGATATCCGTCCGCAGCGTCGTCAGATCAACGTGTGTGTTGCCGGCGCCCGGCATGGTTTTCCCGGCGACTTTTCCCCCGTGACAGGAGAAGCAATTGGTAACCAGGTTCCCTTTGCCGTCTTCGGTAAAATCCAACGGCAAACCGGGAACTTGATCGCCGGGCCTCATGGCCCACCCGTAGCGCTCAAAAGTCATCCGCATCAATTCGTCGCGATCCGCTTGTTTTGCCTTTGCTTTCTCTTCTTCTTCCCAAACTTGCCACAGCCGTTCGATGTCCGCGACCTTCATCACTGGGCCGCCCATCGGCACGGTCGTGATGGCCTCATAGCCTTTCTGCGCATCCGGCGTGATGCCGAGGAAGAGATCAGCCGGCGCGCTCTCCTCGGCAGCGGATGTGTTTCTCAAGACGCCTAGCAAGCCAATGGTCAAGGCAAGGCAAAGCGCAATTCGTTTCGTGTTTTGGCATCTCGCGTTCATCGTCGTGCTCCGCTGGGGAATCGAGTTCGAACGGTACCGACTCAAGGTCGGTTATCCTAACCGAACCCGGGTCGGTTGACAAGTAAGATTGCCCGCGATAGGGTTTCATTCGCGTTTCTGGCCGAGGACTGCCCGAGGAGCTGGCTGTCGACGAAACGGCGGTCATTGCGTATTTCACGACGTTTTTTTGCCAATGGTGGCGCCGTAAGGATGGGGCCATCGGACTTGAATTGAATTGGGCCTGCGAATGGCAGCAAATCGAGACCTTTCCTCGTTTGCCCCCGCCGAGTGGGCGCAAAAAGGCTTCACTGAGCGCGTTCGTATCGCAACCAAGTCTTACTTGTTAGGTGGACTCGGCTACCGCCTTACGGACTACGCGTTTCACGCGGTCAAGTTGGTACTGTTCGTCTTGGGGTGGATCTTCTTCTGCCGGTTCACGCCAGGTCTGGGAACGGCGACGGACTTCACGAACTGGATCTTCGAGCCGGCTGCCTTTCAAAAGGCATTTCTCTGGGCGTGTCTGGTGGAGGTTACCGGGTTTGGCTGCATGAGCGGGCCGCTCGGTTTGAAGGTGTGGCCCCCATTCACCGCCTGTTTGCATTTTCTCCGCCCGGGCACAACGAAGCTTTCCCCTTTCCCCCGCCTTCCTCTATTTGGCGGCACGACGCGGAGCTTGCTCGACGTAGTCCTTTACGCTGCACTGATCGTGGCGCTACTGTCGTCCCTCATTCAGGCGGAAATAGGCACCCCGCATCTGCTGGCGGTGGTGATCCTGTTCGCGCTTTCCGGACTTGGCGACAAGACGATTTGGCTCGCAGGTCGTGTCGAGCAACACTTTGCAATGATCGTCTGTTTCCTGTTGGCCGGAAGCTGGATCGCGGCCGCAAAGTGGGTGCAGTTGGCCATTTGGTTTTGGGCTGGCGTCTCGAAATTGACGCCGGCTTTTCCGTATGTCGTTTCAATCATGGCGACGAACAACTCGCTAGTGAAGAGCGAGGCAGTTCGTCGCCGCATGTTCGTTGATCCCCCCGACGAAATGGGCCCGTCACGCATCGCGCGCACGATGGCTTTCTTGGGCGGCTTTCTTGAGTTTGCTGCACCACTGACTCTTTTGTTCGTCACGCATGAAGGACCGCTGCTCTACCTCGGCATGCTATTCGTGCTGCTCTTGCATGGGTTCGTTCTCAGCAATCTGCCAATTGCGGCGGTGTTCGAATGGAACGTGCTCAATATTTACGCGGCCGTGTTCTTATTCGTAGGTTACCCCGAAGTGAGTCTGTTCGACGTCGGTTCGCTCCCGTTGTCGATCTACCTTTTGATCGCGCTTCTCGTGCTGCCCGTAGTGGGGAACCTATTTCCATCGCGGGTCTCCTTTCTCGTCTCGATGCGTTACTACGCGGGCAACTGGGCCTGGAATGCATGGTTGTTCCGCGACGAGAGTTACCAAAAACTCAATCGCCTGAAGCGTGCAGCTCCGCTGCTGCTGGAACAGCAACAACGATCGCTTTCTCCGATTGAGGCCGTGCGCGCCGATGCAGCCCTGCTGGCATTTCGCGCACTGCACCTGCAAGGCCGTTGCCTAGGGCTCTTGCTTCCCAAGGCGATCGGAGGGCAGCCGTTCCAGCGATTCACTTATGCCGACGGTGAGACTGTGGCCGGCTCGGTTCTGGGTTGGAATTTTGGTGAAGGGCACCTGGCGGACGAAAAACTCCTAGCGGCGATCCAACAGCAGTGCCAATTCGAGGACGGTGAACTCCGAGTCATTTGTGTCGAAGCACAACCCCTGTTTGGTGCAACGCTTCATTGGCGGGTCAATGATGCGTCCACCGGCAAACTCGATGAAGGCCATCTGTCCCTCGACGAACTCACTGCCCGCCAACCGTGGGACTGCGGCCCGAATTCGACAAGTTGAGCTTGCTTGGCCGACCTGCAGTCTCGTTTCCCATACGTTTTCTCGGACTCCGAAATAACGACCGTTTTTCGACGCTTCCTCCGGCCGGAGCGAAGATCTGTTGCCGGCACATTGTCGACTTCCAATTGCAACCGCCAGCCGGCCCCAAGAGCGTCTGTTGAGCGATGTGCATCAACGGTTCCCGTCATTCGCACCCACTTGCGATTTCCGCAACTGGTGCCCGCGCAGGACGTGCTTCCCACGTTACAGCGCTCCTCCAAAGAAAAGACTCAGAGCGAATTGCCCCAAGTCCTTGTGCCGATTGAGTACCGAAGGAGGGACTTGAACCCTCACGCCCTTGCGGGCACTGGATTTTGAGTCCAGCGCGGGATTCGTCTAAAGGCCAAGCGTACCAAGAGATACGCGAAAGCGAAACCGGCGAGGTGCCCGTATTGGTGCCGAGCCCGCCGGGTGCCGTTTCTGGCCCCGATTTCCCGCCCGATCTGGCCCGCGTCGTGGCCACCTGGGATCACCTGCCCGACGCGATCAAGGCCGCGATCCACGCGCTCGTTCAAGCGGCGGAGGTTTGCGATGTCTAGGC
>CAZUPX010000874.1:0-4382 GCA_964622155.1 uncultured Planctomycetaceae bacterium
GAAGGTGCCGAATGTCGAGAATACCCAATCATTTTCAGCTTGGTTGTTGATCGTCGCCAAGTTTCCGCCGAGCAGGACTGCTTCAGCCTGCGAGTCAGTCCATGTCGCTACATCCAGAAGATAATACGTGTGATCGTTTGCCGCGTTGAATATTGGCCCACCAATCACCGCGCCAATGCCAGTCCTAGCCACCGTAAGCAAAACAATCAGACTGAGCATCTTTATCGTGTGATTCATTGGCGCTCCCGTTGAAGAACTCTGGGCGAAACAGGTCGAGTCTACCAGCCAAAAGAGGGGAACGCAAATAAGCAACATTCGACTCAGAACATGCAGAGAATGCAGGGTAAATCCGGGCAGGTTTTGAGCGCCGTTCCGACGTGAATTGTCAGTAGCTCCCAGCAGACTGCACTGGGGCTTTTGGGGTTGGCCGCCTGGGGCTGGCGTCGGCGGGGCCGCCGCTAGTTGGGAATCGCGGCTAGTGGATCAAGCCACATCGCCCGACGTCGAGCATCTGGCCGCA
Organism: uncultured Planctomycetaceae bacterium; assembly: GCA_964622155.1. GTDB lineage: Bacteria > Planctomycetota > Planctomycetia > Pirellulales > PALSA-1355 > CAZUPX01. The sequence goes on from CAZUPX010000874.1 coordinate 521, forward strand.
TCGTTGATGGGTGCGCCAGAGAGCGCGATTGTCTTCGCCAAAGGTGCGGTCGCCGCCATCAGCTTCGAGGGCGCCATCGCGCCCGGCGGCGGTCAGCTTCAGTGGTGCGTCACGCCCAAGACTCTCGACTCGTGAGCACCCGGCGGCGCTGCTGGATTGCCCTCGGCTACGCCCGTGCCGGGGATCTCTGGGGCCGACTCTTGAATCGATAATAATTATTGATATATTCCATCGAGCCACTCAATCGGCCGTAAATTGCTTTCGATCCGGGGCATTCATGGCGGGTAAATCCATGGACATCAAGGCGGCACTAGCCGAGCTGATCGGCACATTTACGTTGGTCTTTATCGGCGCCGGAGCCGGCGCGTTGGCGGCGGTCTCGGGCGGAGGCATCGTTGGGGTGGCGTTGGCGCACGGACTGGCGCTGATGGTCATTGTGTACGCCTGGGGAAGTATTTCGGGCGCCCACGTGAACCCGGCCGTCACGTTCGGCGTGGCCGTTGCCGGACGCATGGACTGGCCCAAGGCCATATCGTATTGGGTTGCACAATTCGCTGGCGCTGCCGCGGCAGCGTATTTATTGGCGTGGCTGTTGGACAGCAACACCAACCTGGGAGCCACAATCGGCAGCTTGACGCCGACGGCGGCGAATCCCGGTGACGCAGCGAAGGTCATCGTGCTCGAGGGCGTGCTGACCTTCTTCCTGGTGATCGCCGTGTTTGCCTCGGGCATCCACAACCGCAACGGCAACCTCGCGGGAGTGGCCATCGGGCTCGTGCTGGCCATGGATATTTTGATGGGCGGCGCCTTGACCGGGGCCAGCATGAATCCTGCCCGTACGTTCGGGCCGGCCCTGGCAATGAACGATTTCGGCTATCTGTGGATGTACATTGTCGGCCCGCTGGCCGGCGGAGGCATGGCGGCTTTGTTATACGACAAATTCTTCGTGTCGCCAAAATGAACGCCAAGATGATGGGTCTGCCCGCGGCTGGCGGCAAGCCGAGCAGACGAACAAGTTCCGCGAAAACGCGGGGCTCAAAGTTGTTACATTGATTTCTGGAAGAGTCCTAAGTCACCAAGGAGATTAATCATTATGAGAGGGCATACCCAGGACCAACGGGTTCTTTTTCTGACAGTCTGTGTGGCCGCGTTGCTGAGCGCCGGTGTGTGGACGTTTTGGGCTGCCGTTGGATCCGCGCAAGCTGCCGATCCTGGACGCACGCTCGGCGACGCTCCGGCGGACGTGGACTTTCCCGCGACGGTCAAGCGTCTGGAGCAAGACAAACCGAAATTCGCCGAGCGGCAACAGAAGATGTTGGCCGAGCGTTATGACCTTGCCGATAAGCCAGCCGAGGGTGTCAAGATGTCGCGCGGCAAGCCCGTGCAGGGAGGCGTGCGCGTGAAGCTGCCCAAGGGCGCGACCTGGGAAAAGCTGGCTGCCACGTCGCCTGAGGAGATCAAGAAACAGAACCTCTGGCCTGCGGGCTTCTATCCCTTGCCGCATCCGCATCACGAAGCGGGCGGCATGGTCTTTCCGAAACAGCAGATCGACGAAGTCAAGAAGCAGACCGAGCGCGACCTGACGCGCTTTGACCTTGATTTTGATTTGCCGCAACACGTTCTGCCCGAGTTCCCCGCGCCCATCTATCTGACGACCCGGCCGGATTTGGGTGATGTGTCGCAGGGCAAACTGGTGACGCTGGAAAACTTCCAGTCGCTGTTCAAAGACATTCTGAATCCCAAGCAGCTCGAAGGCCTGCGGCTGCTGCTGACGCCCTTTCCGCAGGCGCAGTTCAACGTCACCGAAGACCGCCGCGCGCTGAAGGCGCACCAAGGCGTGGCCTGCCTTGACTGCCACGCCAACGGTCATACGAACGCGGCCACTCACACTGTCGGCGACATACGCCCCAATGAGCACCGGCACCGCATCGACACGCCAACGCTGCGAGGTGTCAACATCCAGCGGTTGTTCGGCTCGCAGCGAGCGATGAAGAGCGTAGAAGATTTCACCGAATTCGAGCAGCGCGCCGCCTACTTTGACGGCGACCCTGTCCAGGCGCAGCGCAAGGGCGTCAACATCCTCGAGCGCGGCAGCCAGGTGCATTTCATGGCGGAAATGGAGGATCTGTTCGACTTCCCGCCGGCGCCGAAGCTGAACCTCCTTGGCAAGCTCGATCCCGCCAAGGCCAGCCAGAGCGAGCTGCGCGGCCAGGAGCTGTTCTTTGGCAAGGCCCAGTGCGGGATCTGCCACCCGGCCCCCTATTACACCGACAACCTCATGCACAACCTGCAAGTTGAGCGGTTTTTCAAAGAGACGATGATCAACGGGCGCAAGGCATCCGCCGACGGCCCGATCAAGACTTTCCCCCTGCGCGGCATCAAGGACTCGCCGCCCTATCTTCACGACGACCGCTTGCTGACGCTGGAGGACACGGTTGAGTTCTTCAACCTCGTGCTCGGCGTGAAGCTGACCAAGGAAGAGAAGGCCGATTTGGTGGCATTCCTCCGCTGCTTGTGACATTGCACCCCAGCCGCACTGTCGAGCTACCGTGCCGCTGGCCGCCATAGTTGATGGCAGCCAGCGGCACCCTTATTTGCGGCACCAAACGGCCGGCGCGGCAGAACCGCCCCTATCTTCCAGGGCAGTTCAGCTTGTTCAAGTTCAGACCCACCCATAGACTTGAATTGAGCTGCCGAGACCTGTTTCTTTCTGCGGCTTTTCGCTCTTCCCACCAGTCCCACTACCATGCCGCTCGAAGACGACGAACTGTACCAAGAGCGGATCTTGGACCATTACGAACAGCCGTTCCATCGGGGCAGTTGTCCGGCCGCCACGCACGCGCACGAGGACGAGAATCCTTTGTGCGGTGATACCGTGCGGGTCGAGTTGGCGATCTCGCCCGACGGCACGATTCGCGACGCCTACTTCGGCGGCGACGGCTGTTGCATCAGCCAGGCGTCGGCCTCGCTGCTGATCGAACGGATGCAAGGCCGCAGCGTTGACGAGGCGAAGCGCTTCAAGGCCGAGGACATGCTCGAACTGTTTGGCGCCAAGCTGACGCCCAATCGTCAGAAGTGTTGCCTGCTGGCTTGGCGAGCTTTGCAATCTGCCATCTATTCGCCTGTTGGCGCCGACGGAAGCGGACCGGCGTCGCACACGTGAGGACTCGATGACCACGGCCCCTGCCAACGTGCTCGACCCGGCCAGGATTCGCTCGGATTTTCCGATCCTGTCGACCGTGCTGCACACCACTCGCGAGGGCGGCGGTGTGCCGCTGGTGTATCTCGACAATGCCGCCACCACGCAGCGTCCGCGACAGGTCATCCAATCGATCGTCGATGTCTACGAAAAGCACTATGCCAACGTGCACCGGGGCATCCATTGGCTCAGCGATCAGAGCACCGACTTGTTTGAGGAAGCCCGGGCGAAGGTGCAGGTCTTCATCGGAGCGCCGAGTCCTGAAGAGGTTATTTTTACGCACGGCACGACCGAGAGCATCAACCTCGTGGCCCGCAGTTGGGGGGACGTGAATCTCAAGGCGGGCGACGAAATTCTGCTGACGGAGCTTGAGCATCACTCGAACATCGTCCCCTGGCAGCAAGCGGCAGCTCGCACTGGAGCAATTGTGCGCTTTCTGCCGATCGCCGACGACGGTCGCTTGCAGTTCGATGCGCTGGATCAATTTTTGACCGATCGCACGCGGATCGTCGCCGTCACGGCCGTGTCGAACGTGTTGGGCACGATCAACCCCTTGGAAGCCATGATTGCCGCGGCGCGCCACCGGGGTGCTTTGGTGCTGGTTGACGCGGCGCAAAGCGTGCCGCACACGCGCACCGACGTGCAGGGCCTGGGTGCCGATTT
>CAZUPX010000875.1:0-3267 GCA_964622155.1 uncultured Planctomycetaceae bacterium
CGCTGACTAGTCTCAACAACCTCGCTAAGTTGCTGGACCAAAAGGGTGACTTTGCGGCGGCCGAGCCGATGTTTCGCCGCGCGCTAGAGGGCCTCCAGCGCAAGCTCGGGTCTGACGACTTGACCGTGCAAATCTGTCGCATGAGCTGGCAGCATTGCCGCGAGTCACTTGAGCAACAAAATCAGCGTCCTAAACCGTGGTGGAAATTCTGGGCGTAACCCCCAACACTGAACCTCCGCCGGGTCGTTGCTCGTCGCATGGGGCCGCGGCGAGTTCGGCCTCGGGAAGAGCTACCCGGCTAGGACTCGAACCTAGAATGGGAGAGCCAAAATCTCCAGTGTTACCATTACACCACCGGGTAGGGTGGCCGCGGCATTTAAGCCGTGACTAGAAAATAGCTTATGCGATGGGCAGCGAGCGTCAAGGCGGGTTGGCCTGACATGATCCACACGCTACAGTTGAGAATAGGTTTGTTGGTGGCGCCGGGGTGACCAGGCATCGTGCCGGCGTCACGCAATACGGAGTGAGGTGTCAATCATGCATTCGTATTCGGTTGTCGTCGAGCGCTGCTGTGCGACGGGGTTGTTTGTGGGCCATGTGCCCGGCTTTACTGGTGCACATTCGCAAGGCGAGACCCTCGATGAATTGCGAGAAAACATGCGGGAAGTGATTGCCATGCTATTGGAAGATGGCACGCCCCCGCTGGAATCGGAATTCACTCGACACCACTGACCTGTACAGACTTCCCTTCATTCACCCGCACCCGCATCGCCATTCGTTCGATTGACCACCGCGAACGAAAGCTGTTCCAGCTCGATGGCCAGGTCCACCCCGACGTGGCGCACGCTCTCGGGTAGCGTGATGGTGACCGGCGCGAAGTTCACGATCCCTTCGATGCCGGCAGCCACCAGGCGGTCGGCCACGGCCTGAGCGGCAGGGGCGGGCACGGCGATCATGCCCAGCTTGATGCAATGGTCAGCGGCCACTTCGCCCAGCCGGTCGAGGTGAAACACATGGACGCCTTCAATCGTTGCGCCAATCCAGTGCGGATCGATGTCGAAGGCGGCCGCGATGCGGAACCCCTGGTGGCTAAAACCCTTGTAGCCCAAGAGCGCGCGACCCAGGTTTCCGGTGCCCACCATGGCCACCGCCCAATCGCGGTCAGTGCCCAATATCTTGCGGATCGCCTTGATCAGGTCGTCGCAGCGATAGCCGATGCCCGGATGACCAAAATGGCCGAAATAAGCCAGGTCTTTGCGCACCTGCGCATCGCTGAAGCCCAGCAGCCGGCCGAGCTGGTTGGAGCTGGTGCGCTGGTGGCCGTCGCGCATCAGATGCTGCAGCTCGCGGAGATACAGGCTCAGACGGCTGACAACCGCCTTGGGTACCGACCCGTCGGCCGGCGGTCCGGGTTTGGGTTTGGGTTCACTCATCGCAACGGACTTTAGACCAAGCTCGTACCCTCAGCAAGCCTGGCCCGGATCGAGTTTGTTTGGCGATTGTTGCTCGTTCTGAGCCGCGTCGACGAAGGTGCATCTTCGCTGGAGTCGCAAAAAAAATCCCGCCTGCCGATCCGTGCGGCAAGCGGGACCCGAAATCTACACATGTCGTCCGGCTGACCGTAACTACCAAGTGATGTAGGTCGGGTGGTCGATCCAGATTTCGCCCGTCGAGGCGCGATAAATCCATCCGCCTCCAGGAGAGGCCGTGGCCGTGGGGGTTGTGCCGGCCATGCCGGTGTCCAGCAGCACCGTGTTGGAAGCCGAGAACGGCTGCTCCGGAATCTTTCCTTGGCCGACGTACGGGCCGAAGGGGTGGGTTCCATCAGGCTGGCCCGAGGTGCTCACAACGCCGGTAACGTCCGTGGCGGCAGTGATCTGCTTGAGGTTCAGCGTTCCATCGGGCAACGCGCCGAGGTGCTGCACCTTGTACAGCTCGATCTGGGTGCGGAGCGATTGCAGGTTGTACTTCAGATTGCTCTCGCGAGCGTCCTTGGTCGAGGTTGAGAACTGCGGAATGATCGTGGCCGCCAAAACGGCCATGATCACCACCACAATCAAGACTTCAATAAGAGTAAAACCGCCGCGACGTGCTTTGTCTGTCATTGGAAGGATCCCTGGGTTCTTAACGCGATTTTGGACCTGTGATTCGACGCGCCCCGGCGACTCATCAGTTTCAGCCCGACCTGCAGGCATGCATTCGCCGGCCGGGCTCGGCCAGCGGCGCTGAACAGACGTTACGCCCATTTTTGGGCTTCTGCTCTTCAGGCACCGAGGCCGTAAGGGCTGTAAAGAATTCCTAGGTTGTGGAACTGGGGGCGTCAAGAAACTCAGGGGGAAGCGGTAAGAAAAGAGCCCCTGGCACCTTTCATACGAGAGTGTGCCCTGATTGGCCGATCTGTGAGAAGGGGCGTTATAGCGTGCATGCTCGGAGCAATTGCGCTCATCACGAAGACCGCACGAACCCAACCGCTCACTCGCCTGATGAAAGGTCCCGCCAAATATCCATTTCAACCATTCATCCCATAATGACGAATGATGGCAATGGTTCGGGAAGGTGGCATCAAATTACACACTCTGCCAAGGATGGTTCCGGATTGGAAGAGAGTGCTATTTAGGGTGCCCAGCTAACGCACATGGAGTGCGACAGCCGAAAGAACCTAACGGCGAGGTTTTTCTCGCTTGACCAGACCCCCCATCCTGAGCTGTCCACGAAGGAGGCAAGTGATATGAGAACATTGTTGGGAGTGCCGATTGTCGCGGCGATCCTGACCGTCGTGCTGGCGAGCACGGCCGAGGCGGGATACTGCGGCGCGGCCCGGTACCGCTGTTGTGCAAGTTGCTGCGACTCCTGTGGGTACGCAGCCTGCAAGCAACAGTGCCATACCGTCATGAAGTGCTGCCGAGAAGTCGTTTACGAGAAGCAGAATTACACCTGCTACAAGACCGTCTACGAGACGGTCTGCGAAAACCGGACGATGGACTGCGTCCACTACGTGAGCGAGACGTGCTACCGCGATTGCTGTTACACGGTGTGCAAGCCGGTGTACGAGACCAAGACGCGTGAGATCTGCTACACGGTGTGCAAGCCGGTGTACGAGACCAAGACGCGTGAAATCTGCTACACAGTCTGCAAGCCGGTGTATGAGACCAAGACACGCGAGATTTGCTACACGGTCTGCAAACCGGTGTGGGAAACCAAGACGCGTGAGATTTGTTACACGGTCTGCAAGCCGGTGTACGAGACCAAGACGCGCGAAATCTGCTA
>CAZUPX010000876.1:0-2163 GCA_964622155.1 uncultured Planctomycetaceae bacterium
CGAACACGGTGGTGACGCCGCCGAAGAGTTTGCGAATTTCATCGAGCAGGCCCTGATCGTTGCCGATGGCGCAGCCGCGGATGACGAACTTGGAGTCCTTGTCCAGTTGAGCGGCGATCCCCGGTGCGAAGGCGGGGTCGCGCGACGCTTCCTCGACGTGCCATTTGCGCAGGTGGCGCGCGTCCTTGTCGGCCGGCACGAGCTTGATCACCCACTCGACGGCGTTGCCATGACTGACGACGTTGGCCTCGCCCCAGGGACCGAACCCGGACGCCGTGGCCTGGGTGCGCAGGAAGTCGCGGACCTCCAGCACACTCGCGCGCGCGAATTTGCCGTCGGCGTATTTCTCCATGAAAGCATCCGCCGCGCTGAAAAAACCGCTGCCGCTGCCGGTGATGAACGCGACGACCGGACGACCGGCCTTGAAGTTGCGCACGAAAACCGGCGAAGGAGTCGAGAAGTTCTTGGACTTCTTGTTGATCGTGCCGGTGACTTTCAGCCGCACCTCGAAGATGCCGTTTTCATTCGCGAGCGTCGGGTCGGGTATCGGCAAGGTGTTGACCGCGCCGGCCGGGTCGCCGTCAAAGCGCAACTTGAGCGCCGGCGCCCCGGCGGTGGTCGATTTGCCCGACTTGCTGAGCGCGCCCTTGAACTTGCCCTTTTCGATCTTGCCCTTGAATTCCGCGATCATCTCCTCGCCGCCGGTTTCGGTGACCTTGCCGCCGCCGCTGCCCCATTCGTCGATCTCCGACAGCGTGACCGTCACCGGGTCCGCTTCCTTCGGCGAATCGAACGTAACCGTCAGCGTGTCGCTGATGTTGATCGCAGTGCCGGGACTGAAGACCGCATGGAACTCGTCAGACATTGATCGTGTTTTTTCCGCCTTCGTTCGCGCCCAGTTCGTTCACGCGAATGCTTTTGTCGGGATCAACCTGCGGCAGTTCGCCCGGGTCCTCGTCCTCGAACAAGAAAAAATCCTCGATGCGCAGCGTGCGCCGCGAGATGTGCGCGGGCAGCGACGGCACGAGTGTCTCAAACTGCTTTTCGTTGATCTCCAGCCGGTAGTCACCCGGCGGCACATCGGCGTGCTCGATCAGTCCGTCCTTGCCCGTCTTGCCCTCCAGGACGCGGCCGTCGTCGAGATGAATTTTATAGGGGAGGCTCGCGAGCGCCACCGCGCCGGAGTTGCTTTTCAGCAGCACGGAGATGTGGCTGCCCTTGAATTTGAGGAATTCCTCGCACGGCGAACGCGCGGCCATGCGCTCGTAAAAGCGGCAGGCGAACGTGTCGTGGGTTTCGGCGTACTCGCGACGCTGCTCCTGGAAGGTGCGACGCTTCTCGGCGTCGGACCAGAACCGTTTCTGGCACCCTTGCGGCCCTTCCTTGGCGCGCGGGCACGGCCAGCTCTCCGTACTGGCGCGCGAGCCGGGGCGAAACAGGTAGATCACCACGCGCCGATTCGGGGCATTCTCCGCGTTGCGTCCGGTCTTGTCCGCGTCCTTGGCGAACTGGTCGTTCTCCTCCTTCGAGAACATCAGCACGGGATTGAACTCACTGCAGCCTTGATAGTCCGCCTTGCCGTCCGCGTCGGCGCCCTGCCCCAAAAAATCGGCCTGCTTGTCCAGCTTGAACTCGCCGCACAACTTGTCCATGTAAGCCTGAAAGAGTTTCTTTCGCGTTTGCGATCCCGCGTTGCCATCGACGGGCAGGCCGTTGGCCGTTTGAAATTTCTTCACCGCCTTTTGAGTCTCGGGGCCGGACTTGCCGTCGATGGCACCAGGGGAATGTCCAAGAGCGTCGAGCATGATCTGGATCGACTTGGTCCCCCAGTCGTCGCCGCCGAGCGGCGCGCTGAAAAGTTTTTCCCACTTGTCCACGTCGCGCGTGAGCAGGGCGTAGATCGCGATCGCGCGCCGCCCGCTGAGTTGCTTGTTGTAATCGTCGCTGCCCACCGGGTCGGCGTGGCCGAAGATCGACAACGGGGAGCCCTCGTGGTCCTTGCGCAGCGCCGCCAGCAATTCGATCTCGTTCTTCGCCTCCGGTCGCACGAAGGAGGAATCGAACTCGAACCGGAAATCCTCCAGGCGCCAGCACGCGAGCGAAATCAGCGGCAGCCGGATCGTGTTTTTCTCGTCGGCCGTCGCCGGGCCGACCGGCAGCGGC
>CAZUPX010000877.1:0-1878 GCA_964622155.1 uncultured Planctomycetaceae bacterium
GAGGAAATTGAGGTCGAGGAGGTCTCTCAGTCCGCAGCCGAGTTACCGCCGCCATTGCCAGTTGAAGTGCCGCGACAGCCACAGTTGCCGCGCTCCAAGCCCGAGCCGCGTCCCGCTCGCGTCGAATGGTCGGCGGAGGAATTCGATGGCGAGCTGACCGACCACGTGCGTCGCGAGCACGGTGCCGCAGGCGATGACGACTCCGAAGCGGCGTGACTGTCACGCTGGTCACAGATACGTCGCCAGCCACTCGTACGTCCGGGCTTCGGCCGCAGGCGGAATGGCGTGGCCGCCGCCATGATTGAACAGGCCCACACGGCACGGCTGCCCGTACAGCCGATAGACGCCCAGGGCGGAGTTGATGAAGGGCCACGTCTTGGCGCCGTCGGCACTCTCTCCACCGATCACCAGGAACGCCCGCGGGGCTATGAGCCCCATGAGCTCGTGGTGGTCGTGTCCAACGGGCCGCGTGCCCAGATACCATGGCGCATCCCAGTTGGAAAAGCCGGTGCCGATGCCGCCTTCGCTGCTGACGGCCGCCCGAATGCGCGGATCGAGCGCCGCCAGATACAATGCTTCTTTCGCCCCCAGCGAGTGGCCCGCGGCGCCGATCCGCCGGGGATCGACCTCTTCCAGGCCCACCAGCAGATCGACCGCGCGGCGGCCGTCATACAGCATCTTGCCCATGCCGCGCGTGTTGGGATGGCGGACCTGGTGCTCCCGCACGCGGGCGACGAACTCGGGCGGACCTGACGTCGGGCCTGAGTCCCACAAAAAGCAACGCGGGCACAATACCACCATGCCGCGCTCGGCCAGTCGCAACCCCCAGGCGGCTTCCGGCGGACCTTCGACGCCGGCCCCCTGCCGGATCGTATAGCCGATCGTCGAATGAAACACGACCACGCCGGGCACGCGGCCGGCCGTCCACCGCGGCATGAGCAGGTACGCCTCGGCGGCGACATTGCGTTCGCTTTGATACGTAATCAACCGTCGCGAGACGCTGCCGACCCGATCCGACTCGAGAATCTGATAGTCGACCCGCCCGCGCGGCGGATCCCAGGTGCCAACAAACGGCAGCCAGTTGTCGCGAATCTCATCGCGTCGCCGCTGCCAGGCAGCCAGCGTCGCGACCGGCTTGTTTTCGAAGTCGACCAAGAGCGGGTTGAGGCGTGGCGCGTCGGGGGGTAACACGGCTGGGGGCCGCTGGATCTCGGCCAGCCACGGGACTTCGCGCATCGGCGGTGGCTGCTGCGCGAGTGCCGATGTCGCGCCGCATCCAACTGCCAGCCCCGCAAGTTGAAGTTCGAACTGTCGTCGACTGAATTCCATCATCGTCGGCAATCAAATTTGATAACTTGCCGCCACCACGTTTGCTTGTGCGTCATGCTCACGGCGGCAGCGTACCCGGAATCGGCTCGGCCAGATAACGCCAGTTCTTGACAAACGATATCACGTCAGCCACATCCTGTCGCGAGAGGTTTTTCTCGAAGCCCTCGGGCATCAGTGATTGGCCGCTCGAGCGGATCGATTCGACTTCGGCCCGCAGGATGGCTTGCGTCTTGGCGTCTTGGTTTTTGAGGGTGATCGACGCGGCCGTCTCGCTGCCGATGATGCCGGTGTGCACGGTGCCATCACGGGTGATGACCGTGTAGCTGATATAGTTGTTGTCGATAGCCTGATTCGGGTTGAGGATGTCGACTAGCAGTTGCTCGGGCGTCTTGACGCGCGAGTCGGAAATGTCCGGCGCCACGTCGACGCCGACGCCACCGACCTGATGGCACGCGGCACAGTGCTTGCGGAAGAGCTCCTTGCCCGCCATTGGATCGCTCTTGAGCTCAAGCGCGGCGCGATACTCGGCCAGTACCGCCTTGCGCTCGG
>CAZUPX010000878.1:0-2789 GCA_964622155.1 uncultured Planctomycetaceae bacterium
GCCGGCCCGCTCCGCGGCGCAACCGCTCGACAAACAGCCAGTCCAACCAATCGTCGACTTACCGCCGGTCGACGTAAATTCGATCCAGAGCGGCCTTCGGCCGACGCTGTTTCTCGGCATCGGCGGCACCGCGGGTCGAACGCTACGCCACGTGCGGCGCCGGCTGTGCGATCGATTGGGGCACACTGCTCAGGTCCCGGCGATACAAATGTTGTTTCTGGACACGGATACCAAGAACATTCACCAGTTGACTCAGGGCGACTGCGAAACAGCACTTTCGGACAACGAGGTGCTGGCTCTGCCCCTGCGCAACGCCCATGACTACGCCACCGATACTCGCGACATTTTGCAGTGGTTGAGCCGGCGTTGGCTGTACAATATTCCACGCTCGTTGCAGACGGAAGGGCGGCGGCCGCTTGGTCGGCTGGCGCTCGTGGATCACTCGCAGCAGGTGCTCAAACGGCTGCAAAAGGCGCTCGTCGAGATCACCAGTCCGGAAATCATCTCGGCGAGCGAACAGGCCACTGGCTTGGCCTTTAGGACGCGAACTCCGCGTGTGTTCGTCATTTCCTCGATATCAGGCGGAACGGGCGGCGGCATGGTCCTCGACGTAACCTACGCCGTTCGCAAAATCCTCGCCGATTTGGGACTTTCGGATGATGGTGTGTGCGGCATTCTGACGCATTCGGCCGACCGCAACGTGGCCGCGCGCGACCTGACAATCGCCAACGCCTACGCGTGTTTGAGCGAGCTTCACCATTACAGCGGACCCAATTGCTACCCGGGCGAACCCGCCTGCGGACTCCCGCCGTTCGAAGGGGATCGCGGCACCTTTCCTCACGCGTATTTTGTTCCGCTCGGCGACGAACTGACCGACCGCGACTTCGACCTTGCGACCGACGCTCTGGCGTCGTATTTGTGTCTCGACGCCATCACACCAGTTGGCGCAGTATTGGACAAATGTCGGGAAATACCGACGGCCCACGGCGGATCAGGATCCGCCGGGCCGGCGCTTCGGACCTTTGGCTTGGCCCGTTTTGGCGGCTCGCAAGCGTCGCTCTGCGCAGTCGCCACGAATTTGCTTTGCAGGATGGTCATCAACCGTTGGCGCGGTGTCGCCGAAGAATCTCACATCGAGCCCGCAGCCGGATCGCTCATTGATCGGGCAACGCAACGAGACAGTCGCTCCGGCCGGCCGAGAAACGCCGACGTTGAAATCCGCGCGGCCGACCATTGCAGCCGGTTGCAGCTAAGTCTCCAGCAACTGCGCGAGACGCTCGAAGCGCGGCTGCAAGGCGAGGTTGGGGGTGACGCGGACACGGTTTTCGCCAAGCTCCGGGCAAAGGTCTGCCAGCAGGAGCCCGCCGCGACTGGACAGCTCGAAGTTACGCAACTGTTGCAGGCCATTGGCAATCTGTTCGGTCCGTCCACGTTTCGCGAGGATGAAAAAAGTTCGTCGAGGATACCGCTGCGCGTCGCCTTGAAGCAAGAAGTCGAACAGCTCGCCGTGGAAAAGAGTAATGTCGTTGTCGACTGGATTCTCGAAATTGCCGAGAGCCCCAGCGGTGGCGTGGATGGCGCATGCCGTGCCAAGGCGTGGTACACACATCATCTGCGCAGTCTGGAAACTCAATGCGCCGAGTGGTTGCGAGGAGTCCAGCAAAACGTTCAAGCCCTTGAAGAGGTGCTCCTCAATGCGCCGGAGCTAGCCCCAACTCGCAAACGATTATTTGCTGGCCGTCGCGCGGCCAAACTGCCCGTTAGCGTTGACGAGTCGCTTTTGCAGATCGTTCGGTTTCGGTTTCAGGAACTCACCTTGTACGCCGCGCACAAAATGTTGCGCTTGATGACAGCCTCACTGTCGGTTACCGGAGATCAGCTCGATGATTTGGAGCGAGAACTCGGCCGACTGTCAATGCAATTTGTTGACGCATCCCCGTGGGAGGATGCTGCTCGCGACACGATCAATCCCAAAGTATCCGACGACGTGAGCAAGATGGTGCGCGACAATCTCCGTCTGGGGATGGCGGAACTGGCCCAAACCGTTGACGAACGATTCCAATCGCAATTTGTTCAACCGGATGGTGGACTGCACAACCTGTGCAAAAACGCGGATGCGATGCGGTCGTCCGTTCCGACGGCCTTGCGACGCGTCGCGCGAGCTGAGATCGTGAGCGCTCTGAAGAAGATTTCGATCGCAGAAGGCGTGCTCGGAACCGAGACGACAGCCGAAGGCCGGATCGAGCGGCTGCAAACATGTCTGGATGCGGCCAGGCCAAATCTGACTGGCTGCGGTGGAACGCAACGGTTGTTGGTGATTCTGCCGGAAGGTGCGCGGGGATCGGTTCTCCAGGAAGCGGTATCGCAGCTGGAACCGCCCGCCACCGTGGTTTGCGATGCGGATGCCGACCTCGTGTTTTGCTATGAAGCGCAGGAATTCTCGGTGCGAAGCATCGCGGCGCGATTGATCGAGAATCGCACTGATTTCGCGCAAACCGCCACCAGACTGCACACTCGAATCGACGTTGCCTGGAGCGAATTGGCCAAGGGCGCAGATACGCCTTTGGCACTCGGGAAAAAAGCCGCACTGCCGACCGTCGCCAGGTAATCAACTCCGCAATGCCCTAAGACAACAGCGCTTGGACCACGTCGCCGTGAGGGATCAAATGGATCGGGCGGCCGAGCCGGTCGGGGATTGTCGTCAGATGCGGATCAAAGCCCAGCAAGTGATACATCGTTGCCAGGATGTCCTTCGGATCGATGGGGCTGCGGATGGGATAACCGCCTTT
>CAZUPX010000879.1:0-3011 GCA_964622155.1 uncultured Planctomycetaceae bacterium
ATGCCCATCGGGGAGATGGCCACGGCGCGGAACCGCGCTTGCCAGACTTGGGGACTGACCAGATTCTCAAGCGCCGCACTGGCGCCGTGGGCCAAGGGCTCGTAAATGCCCTGCGCCTGCCGCTTGGAATTCAATCCCGCCACGTAGTTGATCCACAATACGTTTGCGTAGTCGAGGAGTTGCCGAGCCCGAGCGAACAGTCCGGTGTTGCGCGCCGCCAGCCCTGACTCTTGCGTGCCCTCGGTCGGATCGACGAGCATCCAGGCGGCATTGGGCTGCTCGTCGTCGCCCGCAAAAGCCGCCTCGGGAAACTTCTTGCTGGCCAGGTAAACCTCGACCCAGGTATGCGCGTGCAGTTGCTGCACCTGATAGTAGCCACCCAGCGGGTTCCACTCTCCACCTTTGAATCCGACGGCCATGCGAGCCGGAATTCCCTGGCTGCGAAGCATCATCACCAGAGCGCCGGCGAAATACTCGCAATGGCCAATTGGATGCTGGGTGACAAAATCTTCCAGCGGGTCGATCCTGGTATCGCGGTTGGCAGGTTCGAGGCTGTAATAGTATCGTCCCGATACTCGGAGGTAGTCGGCCAGGGCCCTCGCGGCGGCCACATGATCGGCTGGATCGATGCCTTTTTCACGCAGCACGCTGGCCGCCGTGTCGCGAAGTCCGGGAAATGGATCGGTCTGGTCCCCATTTTTGGGAATTTGCAGTAACTGCGCTTGATCATCCTCGTCCAACTGAGAATCGCACGCCACGAAAGTGCGTTGGCGATCGTCGTAGATCCCGGTCGTCAACAGCTCAAGATCAAGCCGTTGATTGCGCGCGTCTTCGTGGCGCACCAATTGGTCGAAGCTGAGGTCCACCTTTAGCTGGTACTCTTGCTCCCGCGCGAACACCGGAAACACGCAGAACAATTCGTTGACGTCCAGCGGTTCGACCGTGATTCGCTGCCGGACATAAGGCGTTGGGACGCGGGTCGACACATTGACGGGACTGGCGGTTTTCGATTGACTCCACTCGCCCCCCTCGTAATTTGTCAGTACGGTGCCACGCAGCAAGGGATCGTGCGCGAGCTTGAACGGAACCGTGCCGTGGCTGCGGTAAAACGAGATCCGCATGACGAGTTCGGGGTTCTTGACAACCTCTTTCAACTCGCCCAACGTGACTTTCTTCGAAAACCCAATCGAGCTCAAGGGCTCGCTGCTGATCACCTCGCCTTTGGGAACCGTCCACCGCGGGAGAAGAAAAAACAGGACCGCCGTGGATGCGACGGTAGCGAGCGTGATGAACGCCGCATGCTCCACGACGCTCCAACTCCCCTTCGAACCGCGAGGCGCCGAGCCACCCCACAAGATCGCACGGCGACCAGGCGACCCGGCGTCCCTCGTGGCGTCGACGGGTTGTCGGGGCTCGAACCGCGCTTGCTCGGTATAGGCCAGTAGCAAAGAGAACGTGATGATTCCCACGAAGAAATAGAGAATCAGGATCACCCCAAACGTGGGGCCTGGCACCAGCGTCGAAGCAATCGCCACCTGTCCCAAACTCAACAAGGCCAACTGCCAATATACGCGCGGACTCTTGGGTTGAAACAGCAAGACGTATTGCAGATACGACTGCAGGTCGGCAACCACGATCATCAGCCCGTGGCGATCGAGGTAATAGGCGTTGGTCGCCGACACCGTCACCACGGCCAGGGCCACCCCGTTGGCGACTCCCTGACTGAGTGTGAACATATTCCTAACGTCCGTCACGTAGGCTGACACGACCAGCGCCACGAGCGAGATGACGGTCAACGTGGCGGTCCGCTCGCCAATGCCCAGCAAAGCCGTGGCCATGACAATCAAGACGGCGATCAGCACTCGCAGCAGGATTACAGGGGTCGCGTTTCGCATGCCGTGTTGGAATCTGTCTAATCGTGAAAGAACCGCGCCAATTCCGTGGTAGCCACGTTGATCGTTCGGAGCTTGCGGCCGGCCAGCGTGATCTTGTGCCGCCCGGCCGCCTCCTCCAGCGCGTCCCAATCAACCTCGCGAGTGCTGACGAGCAAGGTAGGCACATTCGGTCCGACCCGTGCCAGAGCGTGGAGCAAGGAGTCGGCAACGCCGTCGTTGCTGTGCGCGGAAATCAGCGCCAAGGCGTCGAGCTGCTCGTTCAAGAACAACGCCGTAGCTGGGCCGGCGCGGTGCAACGGTGTAGCGGACGCGACGTCGAGCGCAACCTTGCGGCCCGGATGGCGGCACGCTTTGGCAATCAACGTAGCGACGAAGCTGATCGCTTGCTCCACGTGCTCCTGCTGCTCGGCGCTGGGATGATGGGGTTGCCACAAGTCGACCAGAATCGCCAGGTCTTGGCTACGCCGCTGTTCGAACTGGCGCACGACCAGAGCGCCGCGGCGGGCCGAGGTTCGCCAATGAATCCAGCGACGGTTGTCGCCGGTGCGCCAGTCGCGCAGCCCGTAAAAGTCGGCCTCCAACAAGCCGCGCCGCATGCGCTGCGACCCGCTGGCATTTTCGCGTATCAACTGCCCCCACTCGCGCGCGAGCTGCCCGATCTTCGGATGCACAATCAACGTCGTCGGCTCGGTTAGTACCAGTCCGTGACGCACCAATCCCAGGGGAAACCGCGTCAACACGCGCAACGGGCCAAACCTGTAACGGCCTCGCTGCGGCAACCTGCCGTAGTACGTGGCCCGCTTCGTGTCGCGCGGGCCGATGCGGGGATAGAACACCGACACGAGCGACTTTTCGCTTGCCGTGCCGTCAGAGTCCTCGCGCACCACTCGATCCTCGACCTCGATCGACGTGAGGCCCAGCCAGCGGCGGCGATTCGTAACTGCCAAGTCAACCACTAGCCGCTGATCGGCGCGCATTTGGCTCGGCAACATCCTGTTTACGCTGACGCGCGACAGCGCCAATCGCCCGAAAATCAAGCTGAAGAGCATCGGGCCGGCCAGCATCGCGCCCAGCAACATCAGCAGATTCAACTGCCGCGCGGTGGCGCCGACCAGC
>CAZUPX010000880.1:0-5660 GCA_964622155.1 uncultured Planctomycetaceae bacterium
GCACCAAATCGGCGACCATGACCATGGCGAGGCTCCTTCCTCGGCTGGAGAGATTTCAATGATCTGGTCGTTGTCGGGAGTCTCGCCATTTTCTCAAACCCCAATTCACAGTGTGCTAGCAAAAAAGCGCAACATCAAAACGCGCGAGCGAGGGATTGTTGAAATGCGATCGAAAGAATCCCTCGCTCGCGCGTCGGGTTAGTAAAGAGCCCTCGAAAGGAGCCTTCCGTGAGTATTCGTCGCATGTCGTTCGTCGTGGTCGCGCTCGCGGTCTTGTTCGCAGCAGGCAGCGCGCAGGCCGATTCACCTTTCGAACAGATTAAGAACCTGGTCTATGCCGAGGTGGACGGTGTGGGACTGGTGATGGACGTCTTCAAGCCCACGGGCACTGCGAACGGCGTCGGCATAGTCGACGTGGCCAGCGGCGCGTTTTATTCGGATCGCGGCAAGATCGAGGACCATCGCCGGGCAAAAGTTTATGACATCTTTTGCGGTAAGGGGTACACCCTGTTCGCCGTCCGGCCCGGCTCGAGGAATAAGTTCACGCTGGGTGAAATGGACGCCAATTTGAAGAAAGGCATCGGCTGGGTGAAGGAGCATGCGGGCGATTACAAGATCGATCCAGCTCGGCTGGGCATTATGGGCGGGTCGGCGGGCGGGCACCTGGCCTCCCTGGCCGCCGTGACGGCCGATGAAAAGACCGCCGTCAAAGCGGCCGGCGTATTCTTTCCGCCGACCGACTTCCTGGATTACAAAGGCGCCAAGATCGACACGAGCACTGATTTAGCCAAGGTTTCTGATAACGTCAAGCAGTTCGTGTACTTGACGGGCCCCGGCCCGGCCAGTGCGTCGGAACTGGTCGAGAAGCTCACCAGGATCAGTCCCGCCCGGCTGGTGACCGACAAGGCTCCGCCGTTTCTCATCATTCACGGCGACGCCGATCCGCTGGTGCCGCTGGATCAATCAGAGAGGTTGATCGCCGCGCTCAAAGCGGTCAACGTGCCGTGCGAGCTGATCGTCAAGCAGGGTGGCGCCCACCCCTGGCCGACGATTCACGAAGAGGTGCAAGTCATGGCCGACTGGTTCGACAAGCAGTTGGCCGGAAAGTAGGGAACAGGGGACAGGTTACAGGGGACAGCCAGAAGCGAGGAAGTTTTCTGTCCGGCTGTTCCCTGTCCCCGGCTCGACTGAGCTCGCCGAAGTCTGTAACCTGATCCCTCTGCAATCACCATGTCGACTAACAAACCCGCTGCGACCCGCATCGCTTCGCTCGATCAGTTTCGAGGCTACACGGTAGCGGGCATGTTCCTGGTGAATTTTCTGGGTGCGTTTGCCGCCACCCCGCTGCTGCTGAAGCACCACAACACGTTTTGCAGCTACGCCGACACGATCATGCCGCAGTTCTTCTTCGCGGTCGGCTTCGCGTTTCGGCTGACGTTCGGCCGGCGGGTCCAGACCGAAGGACTGGCGGCGGCCTATGGTCACATGGTGCGGCGACTGCTGGGGCTGGCGCTGGTGGCGCTTGTGATTTACGAGGCCCCCCGCGCGGCACAGACCTGGCAGACGCTCGTCGAGCGGGGACCATGGGACGCGATCAGTGATCCCCTCAAGGGCACGTGGTTCCAGACGCTGATGCACATCGCGGTCACGTCGCTATGGATTCTGCCGGTGATTCGCGCCGGCGCCGCGGTGCGAATCGCCTACATGGTCGCGTCCGCGCTGCTGCACGTCGCGCTCTCGTATTGGTTCTATTTTGACTGGAACCAACCGGGTGCGAATTTGGAATGGGTCAAAGTCGGCGGCATCGACGGCGGTCTGTTGGGTTTTCTCATGTGGACGATGCCCACCATGGTCGGCACGTTGGCCTGCGACGCCGTCACAAACCCCGCGGGTCCGCGGCTGGCAAAGATGATCGTATGGTCGGTGATCCTGATGGGCCTGGGCTATTTGCTCTCGTGCCCGACGACGCTCTACAACGTGCCGGACGACCAGGTGGAGAGCTTGAACGACAAGAAGTTCGCGCCCGATCCGGTGTTGCCCAGTCGCGATCGGCTTGAGACGCACAAGCTCGAATGGGCCGAGCCACCGTTCGTGCCGCCTCCCGACTTTGGACATCGCAAGCAAAACTATTGGATGATGAGCCAACGGGCAGCCACGCTGAGCTATCACGTTTTCGGAGCCGGACTTTCGCTTGCCGTGTATGCCTTGTTCTACATCGCCTGCGATATCTGGGGCTGGCAGGTGGGTCTGTTTCGCACGCTGGGAACCAACGCTCTGGTGGGCTACATCCTGCACGGCATCGTTGGCGACGCCGTCGAGCGCTTCGTGCCCAGGGACTCGCCCGGCTGGTATGTCACGCTCGCGTTTCTCGTGTACTTCGGCATCACGTACTTGTTCATCCGGCACTTGGAGAAGAACAAGATTTATTTGAAGCTGTAAAGACAGGCTGTAGGCGAGAGGCTGTAGACCGGAGGTACGAAGTAGATTTGCTCTCCGGCCTTAGTCTCCGGCCTGCTTACTCATCTCGCGGACTTGTTTCCACGACACGACCTCCACGCCCGACTTCTTCACCGCTTCGATCATTTCGGGGTCGGTGAATATGCGGCGGTCGTTGTCGCGGATCACGGAGCTGGTGGTGATCGCCTGCAGCTCTTCGTTGTTATAGCCGCAGTGAATGATCAGGTAGCGGACGCCCGGCTGCGTGTCTTCGATGGCCTTGAGGTACATTTTTTTCTTCTTGTCGTAGCTCTCGCCGCTGTAGTACTGCGTGTAATAATCCAGCACGGGCAGATGGTGCTCGTCGAGAATCTTCACCAGCTCAACGGCCCGTTCGCGAATCGGAGCGGGCAGGGCCAAGGCGGGATCGTTGAATGAGCGCACAAAAAACACCGGCACGTTGAACTCGATGCCGAGTTTCACGTAAACCTCGACCAGGTCCGGACGGCTCACGACAGCGCCCATGTGCGTGTCGAGATGCGTGAGGGGCACGCCGAACTCGAGGGCCCGTTTGACCTGTGCTCGCAACTCCGTCTCGACTTCCTCTTTTTTGGCATGCGCCACGATCTCCGGCACGCCGCCCCACAGGTAGCCCTCGGCATCGACCAGCGTGGGCACGCTTTCGCGCGGAGCCACCGGGCCCCAGCGATACTCGTGCCACTCACAGTTGAGCGTCAGGTGCACGCCGAAATCTTTTTCGGGGTGCGCCTTGGCATAGGCGGCGATCTCCTTGAACCACGGACAGGGAACCATGATGCTGGCCGACGAGACGATGCCCTGCTCCATCCCCTGGATCGTCGCCATGTTCACCGAGTGCGACATGCCGGCGTCGTCAGCGTGAATGATGACGTAGCGCTTACCCGCGGGCTCGGCGGCGGAAAGTTGGCCCACCAGTGATATGGAAAGCAGGACGACGCGCACTGTGAGCGGCAGTTCTTTTGGCATGGTTTGAAACTCTCTGTTGAATCTCAGGATGTCGATCCCGTCATCGATGCCAAGTTCGCGCTGGCTGCGCCCCCTCACCCGGCTCGCTGCGCGATCCACCCTCTCCCATGACCATGCTGCGCATGGTGCCCGGAGAGGGAAGGCAGTTTTGCGATCCGGTCGGCGCAGGCTCCTTACCAACCACTACTTCTTATCCCCTTCCTTGATCCACGCTTCGTCGAACACGGCGTGTTTCATGCTCTTGCCGGCATCGACGAAATAGCTATAGACGGCGTGGATCGTGCCGTCGGCGCCTTGGATGATCGCGGGATAGTGGTAGGCGCCCTTCTCGTGCTTTTCCAAGTGTCGCGTGGCCGACCAGTTGCGACCTTCGTCCTCGGACAGCGAGACGGCCAGCGTGGTGCGTCCCTTGTTCGAGTCGTTATAGATCAACACCCAGTGGCCGTTGGCCAGCTTGACGGCATCCAGGCCCGAGCCGGGATTTGGAATGTCGAGCGCACCCACTGGGCCCCAGGTCAGGCCCTTGTCGGTCGACTCGCTCACGCGAATCTTGTCCAGCGGACCGTTTTCGCGCATGTAGGCCACCAGCGAGCCGTCCTTGCGCTCCAACACCGCCGGCTGGATGTTGCCAAATCCGATGAGCGGCTCACTGGCGTACCAGGTGGCGCCGTCGTCGTCGCTAATGGCCATGAGCGAGAACGAGAACGTGTCGCTATACAGTGGCAGCAAGATTCGGCCGGTCGAAAGCACGGTGGGCTTGCAGCGCGGCTGCCAGCCCATTCGCTGTGAGAGTTTTTCGCTCAAGCGCTTTTCCAACACAACCGAATAGGCCGCCGCTCGCTCGGCGGCCGGTCCCGACAGTTTGGCCAAGTATTCCTTGGCCAGGCTCATGGCCTTGGCTTTGAAATCCTCGGGCCGCAGCCAGATCACGCCCTGCCAATCCCACTTTGGCGTGCCGGCGGCGGTGTATTCGGTCGACGTGCGATAGTTCGTCAGCGCACTTTCCCAGTGATTGTCCAGAATGATCGGCCAGAAGACCCACAGCTTCTTGTGCTTGTCGATCATCATGCACGTGTTGCAGTCGGGAAAGCTGGGATTGTCGGCCATCACAAACGGCTCGCTCCAGGTGCTGGCGCCCTTGGTCAGCCGCGCACCCAGCACCGACACGTCATCGGCCGAGCGCTCGCCCGAGCCACGATACCAGGACACCAGCAGGTCGCCGTTGGGGCACTCGACTACGCCCGGCGCGTGATTGTGCTGCGGATTGAGCGGAAAGACTAGCTCGTCGCGATACTCAGCGGCGCAGGCAACCGAACACAGCGCCAAGCAAGCGACAATCGCAGGGCTCGCAGTGCGACGCATCGTGGGACTCCTCGGGGGCGGGTCGAAGGTGGGGTGTGTTTCACGTTCGCCTTCAATGGTATCATTCACAACATCGCGAGTACACCGTACGTGTGTCTGCGAAATCGGACTGCACATCCCCGGACTTCTCAGGCGAAGTTGCCGGGACACAAATAGACGTTCCCACCGCGCCACCCTGCCAATCCGCGATGCAACTCATCGATATCCATCACGTAAGTCGCAGCTTCGGCAGCGTGCGGGCACTGCGCGACGTGACGCTGTCGCTGTCCAGCGGCACGATCGGGTTGGTAGGCAACAACGGGGCGGGCAAGTCGACCCTGCTCAAGGTGCTGTTGGGACTGCTCGAACCCGACAGCGGCGAGGGCACGATCCTGGGCTGCGACATTCGCCGCGCCAGCGCGCAACTGCGCGGCCAGGTCGGTTACATGCCCGAGTCGGCGGCCACAGTGCCGATGCTCAAGGGGGTCGAATTCGTCACGCTGGCCGGTGACCTGTACGGCATGCCCCATCGCGACGCTCGGCGGCGGGCACACGAAGTTCTCAACTACGTTGGGTTGGGCGAGCTGCGTTACCGGCGGCTTGAGGAGTACTCAACCGGCAACTTGCAACGGCTCAAATTGGCGGCGGCACTGGTGCACGATCCGCGACTGCTGCTACTCGACGAACCCACCAACGGCCTCGACCCGGCGGGGAGGGTGGCAATGCTAGAATTGCTGGAAGACCTGATCGCCGAGACCGGCAAGAGCGTGATGCTGTGCACGCACCTGCTGGGAGACGTCGAGCGGTTTTGCCAGCAGATCGTCGTGCTCGACCATGGGACCGTCGTGCGCGCCGGCACCATGGATGAGATGCGGGCT
>CAZUPX010000881.1:0-4832 GCA_964622155.1 uncultured Planctomycetaceae bacterium
CGCAGCTCGATGGCGCGGCGGTAACACGCGGCCGCTTCGTCATCACGTCCATCTTGTTCCAGCGCCGCGCCGAGACAACTGTGTGCGTCGGCCAGCATGGCGTCGCACTCCAGGGCGCGGCGATAGCTGGCGATGGCCTCGGCCGTGTTGTTCGACTGCAACAGCGCGTTGCCCAAGTTGACGAGCACGTCGGCACGGCCCGGCTCCAGCTCCATGGCGCGGTGATAGCTGGCCACGGCCTCGCTAGATCGGCCGAGCATTTGCAGAGCCTGGGCCAGGTCGGCGTGAAACATCGATTGCAACGGGTCGACGGCCGCCGCGCGCGCCAGGTAGTCGGCCGCGATGTCGAAATTTCGCACGTCGAAGGCAAGCCGGCCAAAGCAATACAGGGCCACCGAGTTGTCCGGATTGTCCGCAAGCGCGCGGCGGTACAGTTGTTCGGCCCGCGCGTGCTGGCCCTGCTGGTGCAATTGCCAGCCCTGTTTCAACATCTCGGCTTGAGTTTCCAACGGTTCACCAATTCTATCCTACGACTTGCGACGACCTTCTCCAATCATCCGGCTCAACTCGGCCGCCATATCGCGAAACACCCCAGACCAATCATCGAGTTTGGTTTGTCGAAACAGGCGCATGCTGGGATACCAGGGGGAATCGTCGCGATCGACCATCCACCGCCAGTCCGGCGCCGCAGACAGCGCGACCCAGACCCTCACGCCCAACGCGCCGGCTAAATGAGCTACAGCCGTATCGGAGCTGATCACCAGGTCGAGATTCTTCATCACCGCCGCCGTATCCATGAATGCTCCCCCCTGATCGTCCAGACCGTTCAGCGTCATCACAGAAAACTCGTCGGCAACTGCCGCGATCTGGTCTATTTCACGACCCTTTTGCAAACTGATCAATTTGACACCGGCGACTTGCGCAAGCGGTGCAAAACTGGACAACGAGATTGAACGATGACGATCGCTCAAATACGTCGAATCCCCTTGCCAGTGGATGCCGACCCGGAAGCCTGGAATATCGCTGAGCCGGCCGTGCCAATACTCGATCAATCTCGGATCGGCGACCAGGTATGGCTCGGTTCCGGGGATCGTGTCGAGCGTGGTCTCAAAAATGCCTGGCAAGCTCATCATGCCGACGCGAACATCAAACTCAGGCAGAGGTCGATTGAGGGCCATGAGCCCGCCGATACCCGACTGGGCCAGCAAGGGAATCAAGCGAGGATGGACGCCGACCAGGACGCGGCTATCTGCAACGCGGTTGCGAACCAACGGCAGGTAGCGAACGAAGTGTAGCGTGTCGCCCAGACCGTACTCGCCATGCACCAGGATAGCACGCCCGCCAAGCTGCGCGCCGTCCCACGCGGGCGGTGAAGACGAGCCGTGATCGTCGTCGCTCAGGCGCAAACGGTATTCCTTTTGCCGCAGGCAGTAATTCAAATCTTTCCATCCGGGCAACCAGTCCCCCAGGGTCAGCAGCAAAGTGCCGCGCATCAAGCGGCCTTCGGGCTCCTCTGGTCGGACGCGCAGGACCTGCTCGGCGAACTCGAGAGCTCCGGCAATATCCCCTTGCATCAGACGCGACTTGCTCAGTAAGCACCACGCGCTGGCATGGTCGTCGGCCAACTTCGTCACCGCGCGACACATTGCCTCGGACTCGGCGTAGTTGGCCTCGGCATACAATGCAGAGGCCAGATTGAACTGAGCGGAGATATCTCCAGGCCTCAATTCCAAGACACGGCGATAACATGTCTTCGCTTCATCCAAGTTGCTCAGGGATTGCGTGGCGACCCCGAGCGCCAGCATTGCGTCGACGTGGACCGGGTCAATTCGCAGCGCGTCGCGGAGGCAGACGGCGGCTTTGGCGGGCTGGCCCGCCGACTGCCAGTTACTGCCCAGATAATAGCGCAGCTCGGCCGCATTGGGGTTTTGGGCGATCGCCGCTTCATAACTGGCGCTGGCCTCCACAAACCGGCCCTGCATTTGCAGGCACTGGCTGAGCCCCTGTAGGGCGCCCGAGTGATTGGACGCCTGCGCCAGGACCGCGCGATACCATGTTTCGGCTTCCGCGAAACAGCGCTCGCGGTGCAACGCCGTGGCCAGGTTGAACTGCGCGGTCTGATTGCCGGGCTGGAGCGCCAGCGCGCGGCGGTAAGCGTCCTTCGCCTCAACGATCTGCCCCAATGACTGCAGCGCTGTTCCCAGCGCGGTGTGCGCATCCACAAATGCGGGATCGAGCCGAATGGCCTCGCGCAATCGATCGCAGGCCTCGTCAAATTGGCCTGCAGCATTCAAGGCCAGGCCCCAGTGGTGGCGAAACTCGGCCGAGCGATCATTGTTCTCGGCGGCTCGGGCCAACTCGGCCACGGCCCGCAAAGCCTGGCCCTGAGCCAGCGCGGCTAGCCCCAACAGATGCCGTGCGTCGGCGTTCTGGGGTTCCGAGGACAGGACCCGCAGGTAGAGGTCTTCGGCTCGCCGCCAGTCTCCCGAGCGGTGAAAGGCGGCCGCCGCTTGCAGCGTCTCGCGGGTACCCGAGGCAAGGGTTCGATCGGTGTTCATGCGGTGCGCCCCTGGTCACCGGTCAACGTTGCCAATTCGGCAGCCATCCGCGCAAACACTTCGTCCCAGTCGTCGAGGGTCGTCTGTCGGAACAGCCTCGCGGTCGGATACCAGGGAGAATCTTCACGATCCAACATCCAGCGCCACTCGGGAACTTTCGACAACGCGACCCAAACCTTCACGCCCAGAGCGCCTGCCAGGTGCGCGGTGGCCGTGTCGGAGGTAATCACCAGATCGAGATTCTGCATAATCGCCGCGGTATCCATGAACGCGCCGCCATGCTCGTCCAAATCAGAGAATACGATTGTGCCGGGAAAATCGTCCACCGGTGCCATTCCTCGGCCGTCGGCATTTTTTTGCAGGCTAATCAACTTGACGTGTGGCAACTGCGCTAGCGCGGCGAAACGCGCCAGCGAGATCGAGCGGTGCCGGTCGCCGATGTAGGTCGGATTTCCTTGCCAGGCAATGCCTACCTTAAGCCCCTCAATATCCGACAGCCGCTCGCGCCAATCGTCGGTCAGTCGCGCGTCGGCGGCCAGGTAGGGCACGCCGAGGGGGATCGACTCAAGCGTCGTTTGAAAGACTTCTCCCAGGCTCATCATGGCGATCTGCAGGTCGAAACGCGGCAACGGGTCCCCCGCGGCAATTAAGTCATGAAACCCCGATCCGCTAAGCAACGGGATGAGCGGCCGCTGGATCTCAACATGGACGTGGCCCGGTCGTGCCAGTTGCTCGACCAGCGGCAGATAGCGAATGAAGTGTAGCGTGTCGCCGAGTCCGTATTCGGCGTGCACCAACAGTTCCCGGCCCTCTAGAGGCGAGCCGTCCCACCGCGGCTCACGGAAGGACCGCTTGATCACGTGAGGCAGCTTCAGCCGAAACTCGAAATCCTTCCATCCCGGCGCCCAGCGAGCGTGTGCCAATAAATACGTGGCCCTAAAGAAGCGGGCCGGCGCGTCGTCCGGTTCGATCCGCAGCGCCTGCTCGATGCACGCTTCGGCCTCGGCGTCGTGGTCAAGCATCTCGCAGGCCTGTGCCAAGGCCGTGTACGGCTTGACGACTTGAGGCGCGAGGTCGATCACTCTCCGAAAACAAGACTCCGCTGCCCGATAGTCGCTCTCGGCAAACAGAGCGGTCCCCATGTTGTACAGGGCGGTCGCGTCATTGGGCCGCAATGCAAGGGCGCGCTCGAAACAGGGTCTGGCTTCGGCGGGACGGCCAAGCGCTTGCAAGGCCGCTCCCAGACCCGAGTGGGCTTCAAGGAAGTCGGGATTCAGCCTCAGCGCTTCGCGAAGACTAATCACGGCCTCGGCGTAACGCTTCTGCTCGGCCAGCGCGGCGCCCAAGCCGTGGTGTGCCACGGCCATCTGCGGTCGTAGCGCCGCCGCTTGCCGATACGCGGCCTCTGCCTGGGGCCATACGGACTGCGCCTTGTAGCAGTTGCCGATATTGAAGTGAATCTCTGCCACGTTGGGCTGCAGGCGAGCGGCGGCGGCGAAGGAGGACAGTGCCGCGCTAAAATCTTGTCGGCCTTGCAAGAGGTTGCCAAGATTGTTGTGGGCCGCTGCCATGTTGGGGTCGAGCCGAATCGCCTCGCGATGGCAGGCCTCGGCCTCGACCAATTCGCCTACTTCGCGCAACACCACGCCGAGATCGTTTAAGATCGGGACGGAGCCCGGTTGTTGCGCCAGTGCCAGACGAAAATTGTCGATCGCTTGCTGTTTGCGGCCAGCGGTCCTCATCGCGACGCCCATATGGTGCCGAAACGCGACGGACCGGCCGTTCTGCTCGACCGCCTTTTCCAAGTGCTGGATGGCCCGCGCCGTCTGTCCCTGTGCCAAGGCCACCAGTCCCAATCGATGATGCGCGTCGGGATTGTTTGGATCGGACGCGAGCACTCGCAGACAAAGCTGTTCGGCTTGCCGCAAATCGCCCGCGCAGTGACGGTCGACAGCCAGTTGCAGGACTTCGGAGGCATCGGGCATAGCCGAACCATTAAAAAGCGTTTACAGACAATCGAATCACGAGCTCCGTCCGGCCGTTACCATTGCGGCCAGCTCGCCGGCCATCCGGTCAAACGGGGTAGCCCAGTCGAAGGGCCGGGGCTGGCGAAAGAGCCTCATCGTGGGATACCAGGGGGTATCTTCGCGATCCCACATCCAGCGCCATTCGCTGGCCCTGGGCAGCGCGACCCACACAGGCACTCCGAGACCTCCGGCCACGTGGGCGGTGCTCGTGTCACAGGTAATAACAAGATCCAGGTTCTTCATGATC
>CAZUPX010000882.1:0-5264 GCA_964622155.1 uncultured Planctomycetaceae bacterium
AGCGTCAACGGCACCGACGCGTTGGCTGGCATGTTCGCCGAAGCCGGGCACCAGGTGGCCCGCCGTCGCGTATTGGTCACGGGCAAGCTCGACACGGTCGACGCGATCGTTTGGTTTCCCGACGACTTCTCGACACCCACCGAGGAAGTCACCCAATGGTTCGACGAATGGCTGGCCGCTCGGCCGGGCCGCACGCTTGTGTACGTTGGGCGCGACTACGACGCCGCTCCGTACTATTGGAGGGCCATGCTGCAGTACGCCCCGCCCGAGCAACGGTCGACCTATCGAGTACGCATCCGCTCGGCTCGCGAATGGGCCGACGCACAGGCCACGCGCGAGAGGAAGGAGGACGAGTGCGAGTGGTTCAAGGTCAAGGCCGCCTCAGCGCGCAGCATCCGCGAGTTGGCCGGACCGTGGCGAGAAGGTGTCGACCCGGTCAATGTCGAGATCGAGCTGCGCGACCGACTGGTGCCGCCGTCCGACACGCGTCGGCTGTTGACCGCGACGCCCGACGTGCTCGTGTCGCGGTTCAGCAAACCTGAGTGGGACACGAGCCAGGCCATTGTGGTTGCCAACGGATCGTTCCTGTTGAATGAGCCGCTCGTGAATCGTGAGCATCGCATTCTGGCGGGCAAACTGGTGGCGGGGGTGGGCTCGCCGGGTCGAGTGATTTTTTTGGAAAGCGGCCCCGGTGGGCCGCCGATCGATCCGCCGTTGGGCCCCCTGGGTTTGTGGCGGATGTTTGGCGCTTGGCCGCTGAATGTGATCCTCTTGCAATTGGCGGCGCTGGGCATCATCTTTTGCTTTGCACGCTGGCCCATTTTCGGTCGGCCCAAGGTCCCTCCGACGGAGATCATTTCGGATTTTGGCAGCCACATTGAGGCCGCGGGCCAATTGCTGCGTCGCACGCGAGACCGCGACTACGCCCTGGCGCGGCTGAACGAGCTTCGCGGGGCAGCGGCTGAGCCGCGTGCTTCGACACAGTGAGTGACTGGACCGCGCCTCTCCGCCACCCAGGTTGACGCACAACGCAAATGACAGAACCATTCTCCGAAGTACCATCCGTCGACCCCGTGATCGATCCGGCTCCCGCCGTTGCACGCCCGCGCTCGCCGGCCGTCGCTCGCATCGACGCGCTCTATCGCCGCATCATCGACGAGGTCGCCAAAATCTACGTCGGACAGGACGAACTGGTGCTGGGAACGCTCGTGGCTTTGTTTTCGAGCGGGCATGTGCTGATCGAAAGCGTGCCTGGGCTGGGCAAGACATTATTCGTGCGGGCGCTGGGGCGCATTCTGGGTTGCCAGTGCGGCCGCATTCAGTTCACCGCCGACCTGATGCCATCGGACATCACAGGCGCGCCGATCTTCGACATGAAGCAGCAGGAGTTTCGTTTTCGACCGGGTCCGGTGTTTACGCAGTTCCTGCTGGCCGACGAGATCAACCGCTCGCCCGCCAAGACTCACGCCGCCCTGTTGGAGATCATGCAAGAGTATCGCGTGACGGTTGAGCGCACGAGCCACAAGCTCAAGCGGCCGTTTCTGGTGCTGGCCACGCAGAATCCGCTTGAGTCGGAAGGCACCTACAACCTGCCCGAGGCGCAGCTCGATCGGTTCATGTTCAAGATCGTGGCCAACTATCCTTCGGCCTCTGAAGAGGTCGCGATTCTGAAGCAGCACGGAAAGCAGGTCGACCTCGATCAGCTTTTGGCCGAGACGCTGCAAGTCGTGACCTCGGCCGAGGAGATCGTCGAGATCACGTCGTTGTGTTCGCGAGTGCACATCGAAGAAAAACTGTTCGACTACATCAACACGCTGGTGCGCACGACGCGCAATTGGCCCCAGTTCCACCTGGGCGCTTCGCCCCGTGCCGGCCTCGCGCTGGTGCAGGGTGCGCGGACGCTGGCGGCCTTTCGCGGCCGCGACTATGCCGTGCCCGACGACGTTGTCGATCTCGCGCTGCCAACGCTGCGCCATCGCGTCGTGCTCACGTCCGAAGCGGAGGTCGAGGGACATCATGTCGATGACCTGCTGCGACAGCTTGTGCGTTCGGTCGAGGTGCCGCGGCTGTGAACCCGCTCTACCTACTGTTTGCGATGCTGGCGTGTTTGAGCGCTGTGGCTTACTGGAAGCGCATCTATCCGCGGCGGCGGCTTGTGGCCTGGGCGCTGTTGCCGGTGCTGGTGTCGTTGGGGTTGTTGGCAACTTCGCAGCTTTTGCCATGGCTGGTAGGAGTCAACGTGGCGCTGATGATTGTGGTGGCAGCGGACCTGGCAACGATTCCACGGCGGCGCTGGTTCGCATGCGAGCGAGACATGGTCCGCGTGGCCTCGCTGCGCAAGCCCCACCCGGTGAAGCTGACCATCAGCAATCGCTCGCCGCGGGCGCTGGCGATCCAAGTGCGCGACGACGTGCCCCAGGAATGTGACGCCACGCCCGAGCAGTTCACAGTTCGTGTGCCGCCGCAAAGCCGCGTGAGCGTGGGCTACCAGATCGCTCCCAGCCGCCGCGGAGCTTTTTACCTGGAGGCAATTTACCTGCGGGTGACGAGCCTGCTTGGACTGTGGCAGCGCGACTTGCAGCTTCCAGCGCACAGCGAGCTCGACGTCTATCCTGACATGCAGCAAATGGATGAGTACGCGGTCTTGGCGCGAACCAATCGCTTGAGCCTGTTCGGCCTGGGGCGGCAGCGCCGAATCGGCCAGGACAACGAATTCGAGCGGCTGCGAGACTACACGCTGGACGACAACTACAAGCACATCGACTGGCGCAGCACGGCCCGCCGCGGCAAGTTGACCGTCAAGGACTTTCAGATCAATCAGAGCCAGCGTGTGATTTTCCTGATCGATTGCGGGCGGATGATGACCGGCACCGCCGCCGGCATCAGCCTGTTGGACCACGCGCTCAACGCCGCCCTCATGCTGTCCTACGTCGCCTTGCGCAAGGGGGACTCGGTGGGGCTGGTGTGCTTTGCCGACGAGATTCAGCGGTTCGTTCCGCCGCGAGCGGGTCGTAACCAGATGAATCGTCTGCTGCATGCCTCGTTCGATCGCTTTGCCACGCTCGTCGAATCTCGCTACGACGAGGCTTTTGTGTATCTCAACTCCCGGTCTCGCAAGCGGTCGCTGGTGATTCTCATCACCAACGTCATTGACGAAGTGAACTCGCACCAGGTGTCGAGGTACTTGACGAGCGTGGTGGGCCGGCACCTGCCGTTGGCGGTGCTGCTGCGAGACCACGCGATCTTCGACGCCGCCACCGCGCCGCCGCACGACGACGCGTCGCTGTTTCGCGCTGCTGCTGCGGCCGAAATCGTCACCTGGCGGCGCAATGTCCTGGCCGACATGCAAAGCCAAGGCGTCATGGCGCTTGACGTGTTTCCCGAACAAATGACCGCACCCTTGGTGAACCGGTACCTGGAAATCAAGGCCCGGCATCTGTTGTAATCGGTGTCGGATACTCGCGCGGTGATGTCAATTCTCGATCGCTTTTCGACCGTTTGTGGTCGAGGACGTAGAATTGCTGAGAGCCTGGACGGTTGCCACCTATCCATTCACGGATGTGCCAGACCTTGGCAGACGCATTGAATCAACACGAGCAGGCCGCTATCGAGGGCTCGACCCAAGAAATCGGGCGCTATCTGTTCGATGACATGGGGCACGGACAGCCCAGCGTCTGGGAGCGGAGGTGGTGGGACGACCGGATCATGGCCTGGGCCATGCAGGATGAGTCGGTCAAGGTGCAAATGTTCCGCTTTATCGACGTGCTGCCCATGCTGCAGACGCGCGAAGCGGTGACGCGGCATCTGCAAGAGTATTTTCAAGAAGTGCAACAGCACCTGCCCTCGGCGGTCCGACTCGGGTTGGCGGTGGCTACTCCCGGTTCGATCGCCGGCCGCGCTCTGGCCATCGCCGCGCGACGAAACGCGCTATCCCACGCGCGGCGGTTTATTGCCGGCACCAACCAGAACGAGGTCCTGTCGGCCGCCATGCACCAGCGCAAGCAGCGGCGGGCATTCACGCTCGACATCCTGGGCGAGGCGGTGGCCAGCGAGGCGGAAGCCGACAAGTATCTGCAAGCCTACCTCGACCTGATCGCGGGCATCGCGCCGATCGTGAATTCCTGGGAGGAAGTGCCGCAGATCGATCGCGCAGGCCCAACCGAGTTGCCGCGCGTGAATGTCTCGGTCAAGCTCTCGGCTCTCGACAGCCAGTTCGACGCAATCGATCCGGTGGGCACGACCAACCGCGTGGCCGGGCGGCTGCGGCAACTATTGCGCACGGCGCGGGCCAATCGGGCGTTCGTCCACGTCGACATAGAGTCGTACCGCACGAAGGACCTGACACTGGCGATCTTCCAACAGGTGCTCACCGAAGACGAGTTTCGCGACATGCTCGATGTGGGCATTGTCATCCAGTGTTATCTTCGCGACTCGGCAGAAGATCTGGCGAAGCTTCGCGACTGGGCGGCAAAACGCGGGCGGCCGGTGTGGGTGCGGCTGGTCAAGGGTGCCTACTGGGATTATGAGACCGTGTTTGCCCAGGCCACCGGCTGGCCAATACCCGTGTACCAACAGAAGTGGGAGACCGACGTCAGCTTCGAGCGGCTGACCGACTTTCTGATGCTCAACCACGAACACTTGCGTCCAGCGCTAGCCAGCCACAATCTGAGGTCGCTGGCGCATGGCATGGCGGTGGCGAAGCACATCGGTCTGCCCACCAGCGGACTTGAATTGCAAATGCTCTACGGCATGGGCGATGCCGAGAAACAGGTCATGGTGGACCTGGGCTACCGACTGCGGATTTACATGCCTTACGGCGAATTGATACCGGGCATGGCCTACCTAGTGCGTCGACTGTTGGAAAACACATCGAACGAATCGTTCTTGCGAGCCAGTTTTGCCGAGCAGGTCTCGGCGGAGAAGTTGCTTATGAATCCCCACGACCGAAGCACGCACACTGACGGTCGGCCGCGACGCGCGCACGCGGCGCCAACTCCGTCGCTGCCCGAGTACCACAACGAACCTCCCACCGACTTCGGCCGCGAGCCCAACCGCCGCGCGATGCGCGAGGCGCTTGCGCAAGTCGAGAGCCAGTTTGGCTGCGAATTCCCGCTGGTGAGTGGAGGTCTCGAGGTGGTGACCCCCGAGTGGACCAGGTCAATCAACCCCTCGCACAAGGCGCGCGTGGTCGGCCGGGTAGCCGTTGGCACGCAGGAGCACGTCAAGGCGGCGGTCGAAGCGGCGCGCGAGGCCCTCAGCGAGTG
>CAZUPX010000883.1:0-1886 GCA_964622155.1 uncultured Planctomycetaceae bacterium
CTCGCTTACGCTTCGGGTTAATGTTTCAATGCAATGTCCGATCGCGGCTTCGACATTTTGCTCGACGACGACGCGGTGTTGGCCGTCGTCAAGCCGCCGGGCATCGCCACGCAAGCACCGCCGGGAATCGACAGCCTGGAAGTGCGGATCAATACATACCTGGCTGGCCTTGCCGAACCGGTTGGCGATGTCTACCTGGGTATTCCGCACCGGCTCGATCGGCCCGTTTCTGGCGTCATGGTGTTCGCCAAGACGCGCCGCGCGGCACGGCAGCTTTCGCGACAGTTTGAGCGACGCCGCGTCAACAAGGTGTACTGGGCCCTGGTCGAAGGACACGTCGACCCGCCCGAGGGAGTCTGGACCGATTTCTTGTGGAAAGTCTACGGCCAGCCGCGCGCCATGGTCGTCGACAGCACGCACCCCGACGGTCAACGAGCTGTCCTGCACTATCGGACCGTCGGCCGACACGGCCACGGATCATGGCTCGAGATTGAGTTGGAGACTGGCCGCACCCACCAGGTGCGCGTGCAATGCGCGTCGCGCGGATGGCCGATCCTGGGCGATGAGCTCTACGGATCGACGATTTCGTTTGGCGCGACATTCGACGATGATCGGCTGCGAGCCATCGGGCTGCATGCGCGATCGTTGACTGTCTTTCATCCAAATACCCGCGAACAATTGACGCTGGTCGCGCCGACGAATGAGTCGTGGAGCGAGTTGGACGCAACTTGAAAGATCGCGACGGAGTTTTAACCACAAAGGCACAAAGGACACAAAGCGGCAAGAAACTGACAACTGACTTCTTCGTGCCCTTCGTGCCTTTGTGGTTTACTCCTAGTCGGACTGTTCTAGGTCTCCCATCCCAAGTACGTCAGAACATTCCACAGCCAGGGCTGTGTCCAGGGATTCCAGGTCGGGTAGCTGACGGACATCACGGAAAGCCCCAACAGCACAAGCGCCAACCCGCGGCCAAAGCGCGAACTGGTGAGCCGGTCGGCTGCGGGAACGAGTGCGACGAGCCACAGGGGCGCAAACCAGAACATCCACCGCAGACCACTCGTCATACCCCCGTAGTTGCGATCGGCCTGGGGTCGTGAAAGGTAGAACGCCAGGCACACCAGTGACACCGAGGCGATTAACAGCGCCAGCTCGCGCGTCGGCCGACGGCGGAACAACAGGACGATGCCCCAGACACTCAGCAGCCAGACCGGGGTGAGCGAAAAAATGCCGTGATGGCCAATGGTCGTGTGAAACGCATACATCCAGGGCGCAGGTTCGCCCAGGTCGATGCCCTGCGGATTGCGCCAGTAGCTGTCGCGTTGCTTGCCGTCGCGCGTGTAGGTGTAGTCGTACCAGTTGTCGGCTGGGTCGGACACGCTGCGGTGCATATACGGGGGCCGCAGGCTGTCGTGCGCGGCGTAGTTGGTGCCCATTGCTGCCACCGCCACGATGACTGACGCGGGCAGGAAGGCCAACAGCGTTTCGCGTGGCGCCTTCCAGATGAGTGCCACGGCAATGGCCGCAAAAAATGCAAGCGCCGGCAGCTCGTTGGCCGCCGCAAACGCACCAAACAGTCCCGCCACCGCGAAGTATCGCAAGCGGCGCTCGCCGTCAAACCAGATGCGCACGGCCGCGTACAGCGCGATCGCCACACAAACGGCCGCTGGCGTGTGATTGTTGATCGCGACGACAAAC
This sequence comes from uncultured Planctomycetaceae bacterium, assembly GCA_964622155.1. Lineage (GTDB taxonomy): Bacteria > Planctomycetota > Planctomycetia > Pirellulales > PALSA-1355 > CAZUPX01. The sequence goes on from CAZUPX010000883.1 coordinate 1,696, forward strand.
GTGGTGAGAAATGTGCCCAGCGTGGCGGCAGCCATCGTGAAGATGCGACCCCAGTCGGTCGTGCCAAAACGCTCGACGAGCAGAACGAGAATCGCAAAATAAATCAACATCGGCAGCATGTTGTTGACCACGAGCATCGGGCGACCGATCTCGTATGGATAGTCTCCCAGCGACGCTCCGCAGAGCCGATG
>CAZUPX010000884.1:0-4312 GCA_964622155.1 uncultured Planctomycetaceae bacterium
TTGGCGGCGATCGGCGACAACTCGGCATGCTCGGCCAGGAACGATGAAAAGCTGCCGCCGCGGCGCTCGACCCCCTGGGCCAGCGCCACGATCGTCGTTTCACGACAGGGGGCCGAGGCGTCATCCAAATCGCCGCACACGATCGCCAGGACGGCGGACAGTTCACCGGCGTCGCGGCGAGAACCGACAATCGTGGCCAACTCGCGCACAATCTTCAACTGAAGCGAGTCATACGGTTGCAACGCGACGCCGTTCGATGCGAGCACGCCGCGCAGCACCGCCGCCGATTGGTCGGGCACGGCGCTGGCCACCGCAGCGCGGATCCAGGCGTCGGCGGGGTGCGCAACCGCGATCGAGACCAGGGCCGCCACCGACTCGTCGCCAGGCAAACTACCCAGCGCCAGCGCAGTCTGAAACTGAACGGCGAGATCGGTTTCGGCAGCAGTCTTCAAGATCTTGCGACGAAGCTCAGCATCGCCGGCCAGCCGCGATTCGCCCAGCATGACGGCCCGACTCCGAACGGCAGGATCGGCATCGCGCAGCGCGCAGGTGAGCGTTTCCGACGTGACGGCGGCCAGCCCGTCGAGTGCACCGAGCGCCGCGAAGCGAGTCGCCGCTTCGGGGGCCTTTTCGACAATTGCTTCCAGCGGCTTGACTGCCTCGCGATCCTGTCGCTCGTACAGCAGCCGGGCGGCCGTTTCACGCCACCAGGCGTTCTTATGACCGAGCGCGGCCACCAGATCGCACGTCGCGGCGGTCGACATTTTTGGCTCGGCACGCGGCGGCGGCCGATCGGCGCGGACGATACGATAGATCCGGCCCCGGTCGTCGCCCAGGCGAAGATCGGGACGCTTTTGCAACTCGCTGGGCATGTACTGCGGATGCTCGATGACCGCGCGGTACATATCGACGACGTACAACGATCCGTCGGGCCCGACTTCCAGGTTGACCGGTCGAAACCAGGTGTCGTCGCTGGTCAAAAAATCGCGGCCGGCATTTGGGCTGTGCGAGGTGAAGCTAACGCCATCGCGTGCCAGGATCTCGCGATGCACGAGACTGCCGGTGGGCTCGCAGATAAACGCATTGCTGTAATACCCGTCGCCCAGCGCGTCGCCCCGATAGATCTCAACACCGCAGGCGGCCGTAAACTGGCCAGCGTGCAGGTTCGACGTGGTCCAGGCGCTGGTGCGCGGATAAACGTGCGACCGCTCGCCCGATGGCGCGACATCCTGAAGCACGGTCGTCACGGCCAAGAGCGGATTGCGGGCGAGGTACTTGTTCTCCAGCACAATCTGTTGGATCGGCACGCGGTTGTTGCACACGAAGCGATGGCCGAAGTCGTCGAATGTCAATCCGAACTGGCCATTGCCGGAGACGGCTTCGCACTCGGTGCTGCGCGGATCGAAGCAAAAGTCCATGCCGCTAATCGACAAAGGCACTGGTGGCGAGTTCGGATCACCTCGACGGGCGTCGACAACCATTCCACCGCGCAGGCCATTGGCGATGTAGATGCGGTTGTCTGGGCCGAAGCGCGGATGGTTGGCACGCAACTGGGGATTTTCTTGCGTGAAGCCTCGAAACCACACCTCGCGCAGATCGGCCCGATCGTCGCCGTCGGTGTCTTTGAGATAGATGATCTCGCCGGCGAGCGTGACAATCAGCCCGCCCTGCCAGGGTTGGATGCCGGTGGGGAATAGCAGGTGGTCGGCGAAAACTTTTGACGACTCGTAGCGGCCGTCACCATCGTCGTCGGCTAGCAGGCGGATTTGCGACAGCGGCGGCTGGCCGTCGGGCGGGCCATGCGGGTAGTCGCGCATCTCGACAACCCACAGTCGCTCGTCCTCGTCGAATCGAATGGCGATCGGATCGACGACCTGCGGCTCGCAGGCCACCAGCTCGATCTTGAGGCCCGGGTCGATCTGAAAGTGGGCCAGGGACTCCTGGGGCGAGAGCGGGCTTTTAACAGGAGCCTCGGCGCGAACCTGGCTTGCGCAGACTATTGCCCAGATCAGGCAGCACAACGGCCCCGCCCGGCGAATCCCTGGTCCTGATGCTGACACGGGGCGAATGCCTCTCTGGTGGTATAAACACAATGGACGAGCGTATCTTGCTCGCGGCACCCGAATGCGTCAATCACGGAACTAACTGACCGCGTGCGTACCGTCGACTAACTCTGAACGACGGTTATCACCAATGACCAGAGTCTCGTTGCGCCAGAGCTGCAATGCAATTCAGCGCTGACAATGGCCCCAGCCCCCAATAGCGAGGGGCTCCGGCATTTCGCCTCACTTGGTATAGCACGTTTGCCACGCATCAATGCGCGTCGGTTTGTCCGCCATCAGCCAGAACTGATAGCACGACCACAACATTTCTGGCAATTATTTTCACCCAATTTCTTGACAGTCTCTGCGGCGGTTTTTAGATTGAGTGGTGCGTGAACATCTATTGCGGCCGCTGCGCCGCCAGTCCCCGCGAAGAGGCTAATGAGTCTGAACGACGCTTCTTGAGCTCGATCACTCGTTAGCTGTTTCTTCATTTCGCGGGGAATTTCGAATGGGAGCCCTACGGGCCTCTGCGCCGGCTTGGATCTGGATTCTGATTGTCGTGCCATTGTTGTTGGTTCGCCGCGCGCGCACCGCGTTCGTCATTTTCTCGCTCGCCTGGCTTTGGGCGACTTCCGCGTCGGCTGGCACAATTACCGGCGCTACGATGTTCGGCATCAATGCGGGCACCGGTCCTGGACTCGGTACGGTTTCCGTCCCAGCGATCGTCACCGTCACGGCAAACAACGATGACGTGCCTGCCTCTGACGTGCTGGACAGCAACATCATCGTCCCCATCAAGCGGTTCGATAACAACGGCTTCATCGATATTGAATTCTCCGTCGCCGCAACGGCGGGCGTAACCGAGTACCTCGTGTTTGAATCGGTCGATAACAACACGGGCGTCAACTGGAATGGCTACCAGATGTACCTAGGTTTTGGCGTCGGGGCGGCCTTCGTGCCTTCCCCGGGTGGTGACGGTCTGGACTTCGATGCGCCGCTCTTCACGACCGCGCCAACTTCTTCAGTCATGCCGATTGTCGCGCTGGGCGAAGACTCGCTGCTTTGGAGCGGCGGGGTTCAAGGTGCGGGCGCTGAAAGCTACCAGTTCCGGCTCGACGTACCCGACCTGAGCCCATTCCCGGGTGTCGGCACTTTCACAATACGGCAAATCCCGATCGCCGTGCCCGAGCCTTCGAGCGTTGCCCTTGCCGCCTTCGCATTTGTCAGCTTGGCTGCCTGGGACTGGCGGCGGCGTCGGTCGCGGCGCGTGGCTCAGTCGGCGTGCGACCGAAAACGTCGTTGAATTCGAACATCGCAATAAAGCGTGTTCCCTCTTCCCGTGCTCTCGGCACCCTGCTCGTCGCCGCGGCGGTGTTCAGAGCCATGCGCGCAACCGCCCACGGTCAGATATTCGTCGTGGATTCCGGCGCACAGCGGATCGGCGAATACAACCGTCACGGGGTTGAGCGCGCCGCATGGAATTCATGGCGGGTGTCGGACTGATTGGCGTGATCGCGGTTGCGCGAATCCATCAGCGACGTCGCGGGCGCGGTCGGTTGCAAGGCTGTTCCGCCAGCGGGGGTCTCGTGCGCCCGATGCTCATGCGGGGTGGCAGACGTGCTCAGTCTGTCCAAAAGCACACCAGTCGCGCCACATCTGAGTGTAAGCGGCTTCCAAATTGCGTGTGAAACCGACGAAATCGAGCAGGGCCGACCGCCTCATGCGCTCGCGCAGCGTGGCACGCAGCTCCAACAGTCGCGGCACGTCTTGGGCCAGGCCGACCGCCAGATTGACGTACTCATCTACGCTGCGTGCGAACAGGCTTTCGAGGCCGAGGTTCACGTGGACGCTGCCTCCAAAGCGCGATGCGTACGTCTCGCCCGCGAGCATCACGACGGGAACGCCCATCCAGATCGAGTCGCACGTGGTCGTGTGTCCGTTGAACGGGAACGGATCTAGCGCAATGTCGGCCTCGGCAACGAGTCGCAGGTACTCATCGTGCGGCAGCTTGTCGTACACGTCGAGGCGTGCCGGGTCGATGCCATGCTTCGCCGCCTCCGTCCTCAGCCGGCGATCGGTCTGACCGCGAAAGGCCAGCACGAGAAGCCGCGAGCGCGGTACGCGATCGAGGATCTGCCACCAGGTCTCGATGACGCGCGGCGTGACCTTGGGGAAACTGTTGAACGAGCCGAAAGTTACGTGGCCGTGAGCAACTGCTGGCAAGGGAGTTATCGGAGGAGATTTGTCGCTGGGACGGTAGCAAAAGA
>CAZUPX010000885.1:0-7464 GCA_964622155.1 uncultured Planctomycetaceae bacterium
AAGGCAGGCAGGCGTGGTCGGACCGCCCGGCAAGAAGATCGGCTTCGATGGGCAACGGTTGCCGTACGGCGCCCGACGAGACGGCATGGGCCGAACAACCGGTGCAGATCGTCCTGGTTGCTACAGCAATCCGTATTTGCCGAGCGTCGAACGGAGCTTCGCCTCGCCGGGGGCATCCAGCGGCGTCATCGGCATGCGCATGTGGCCTGAGTCGCGGCCCAAAAGACGCATGGCGGCCTTGATGGGAATCGGATTGGTGGCCAGCCCCAGCATGTCGCGGCACAGCGGGAACAGTTTGCGATGCCACTTTTGCGCCTCGGCCATGTCGCCGCTGTCGAAGGCGCGCACCAGCGAGATCATGTCGCGCGGAATGATATTGCCCACGACTGAGATGACCCCGCGAGCGCCGACTGCCATCAGCGGCAGTGTCAGGCTGTCGTCGCCGCTGAGCACCGTCAAGTTCGACAGCGCGACAATTTGCGAAGCCTGGTCCATCGAACCGGTCGCCTCCTTGACCATCGTGATGTTCGCCAATTCACCCATGCGAGCGATGGTTTCCGGCTCGATGTTCTTGGCGGTCCGGCCGGGAATGTTGTACACGCAGATGGGAATTCCCACTGCCTCGGCCAGGGCCTTGTAGTGCAGGTAAAAGCCCTCCTGAGTTGGCTTGTTGTAGTAGGGCGCCACGACCAGCGCCGCGTCAGCGCCGCACTTTTCGGCAAAGCGCGTCAGCCGCAGAGCCTCGGACGTGCTGTTGGAACCGGTGCCCGGCATGACCTTGATCCGCCCGGCCGCGTGTTCGACGACCGCGGCGATCACCCGCTCGTGCTCGTCGTGCGATAGCGTGGGCGACTCGCCGGTCGTTCCAACCGGGCAGAGGCAGACCGTGCCGGCATCAACTTGAAAGTCGATCTGCTTGCGCAGCAGGTCGTAGTCGACCTGGTCATCGCGAAAGGGCGTCGTGATGGCCACCGAAAGCCCGGCGAAAGCTTCACCCTTGGTAGTCATGCCAGTTGCTCAAAGCGAGTGTGCGTTCGTAAAGCCCAGGAAACGCGGTCCCTGGGGATTCCGCGGCAAGGGCATCATAACGGCCCGTGTTAGGGGCTTGCAAACGACGGACGATATTCTGGTTCCAATTGAAGACCGTGGACCAAACGTGGTATTCTGTCGTGTAGGGGACCATTGTTATGAGTTACCAGTTTCCACCGGATGTCGAACAACTTGTCCGCCAGCAAATGGCCGCCGGCGATTATAGCTCCGAGGACGACCTGCTGAGGGACGCGCTTGCCACACTTGGTGCCCAACGTCACTCGGTCATCGAAGAGGATCCCGAGGTAATCGAAGGAATTCGTCGCGGCCTGGCCGACATGAAGGCGGGCCGCAGCCAGCCGATGTCGGAATTCGATGCCCAGTTCCGGGCTACTCGGAACATCCGTCAAGATGGCTAGATTTCGCGTTCTCCTCGACGACGAAGCGAAACGGAATGTCGAAGCCATTTATCAATGGATCGTCGAACGTTCGGCCGATGGAGCCGCTCGATGGTATCTGACACTGCTCGGCGCACTCGATCAATTGGCGAGTGAGCCAGAACGATTTGCGGTCGCTCCCGAAAGTCACTATTTCGACGAAACCATCCGCAACCTCACATTCCGCATGCGGAGTAGACGAAGCTATCGGGTTCTTTTTACGATCGTGAGGGACGATGTTCATGTCGTTTTTGTGCGTGGACCTGGTCAAGACTGGGCGAGCCCATAAGCATCCGACGTTGAGTTACGACACCAGGTTCTTCATTTCGCGCACGGCTTGCTCAAAACCGACCATGATGGCCCGCGCGACGATGCTGTGGCCGATGTTCAGTTCGGTCATACCTTCGATGGCAGCGACGGGCTTGACGTTGCGGTAGGTCAGGCCGTGGCCGGCGTGCAGGGTGAGGTCGAGCGAGCGGACGTGACGCGCCGCGGCGACCAGCTTGGCTATTTCCTTGGCCTGGTTCACTTCGCCGACGGCCTGGGCATACTCGCCCGTGTGTAGCTCGACCGCGTCAACTTCGAACTTTGCCGCCTCGTCGAGCTGCCCCTGGTCGGGGTCTAGAAAAAGGCTCACGGAAATGCCCGAGTCGCGCAGCCTGGCTATGGCTTCGGCGACCTTGGAGTTTTTGGCCAACAGATTCAGTCCCCCCTCGGTAGTGACCTCCTCGCGTTTTTCCGGCACCAGCGTGGCCTGATCGGGCTTGATCTGGCAAGCGATCGTTACGATCTCGGGATTGGCGGCCAGTTCCAGGTTCAATTTCACCGTCACGGTTTCGCGCAGCACGCGCAGGTCGCGGTCCTGAATGTGCCGGCGGTCCTCGCGCAGGTGCAGCGTAATGCCGTCGGCGCCGCCCAACTGCGCCAGCGTGGCCGCCCACACTGGGTCGGGCTCGGTGGTGCGCCGCGCCTGGCGCACTGTGGCAACGTGATCGATGTTGACGCCCAGTTGAACCATGCCTGCTTCCTCGAACGCTCAGCAGTATGTCACCGCGATCCCAAGCTTGCCAAGGTCAAGATGGGGGCCGGGGCTTGGGGGTTCGCGTGGGGCCGAGACGACACCTGCGATAATGGATTGCCTGTTGGCGCGCTCCCCCTCACCCGGCTCGCTGCGCTCACCACCCTCTCCCATGACCATGCTGCGCATGGTGCCCGGCGAGGGAGGATTGACCTCAAAACAAATACGCTTGTGCCAACGTGAACAAAATCAAAATGCCGGTCACGTCGACAAACGTGGCCACGAACGGGCTCGATGCATACGCCGGGTCGAACCCCAAACGGCAGAACGCCAACGGGAGCATCGAACCAACGAGTGTTCCCCACACGCAGATCGACATCACAGCCTGGGCGATGACCAGGGCGAACAGCCACGGATTGGCGCCTCCCAAGCTCTCAATATTCGGCGTCATGTACCCGCCGACAAAGCCCATCGCGCCCAGCGTGCATCCCAGTGCGAGCCCAACGGCCAACTCGTGGCGAATCACGCGCCACCAATCGGCCAGCGTGATATGGCCCAAGGCGATCGCTCGCGTGATGAGCGTGGCCGCCTGCGTGCCCGACATGCCGCCGGTGGCGATGCACAGCGGCACGAAGAACGTCAAAGCCACGATCTCCTTGATCGAGTCTTCGAACCGCACCAGCACGCTGAGCGTGAGCATCTCGGCCAAAAACAGCCACGAGAGCCAGACCGAGCGTTTCCACCAAATCGTGCGCAAGCGGGCCTCGAGGTAATTCTCCACCATGGGCTCAACGGCACCCATGCGATAGGCGTCTTCGGAGGCTTCGGCACTGACGATGTCGATGACGTCGTCGTGCGTAATGATGCCCAACATGTGGCGCTCGTTGTCGACCACCGGCATGGCGTGCAAGTCGAGGCGCGCCACCTCCTGGGCAACCTTCTCCTGGTCATCGTCGACGTTGACGGTGACCAGCTCGCGGTCCATCAGGTCGTCGATTTTGGTCTGCGGCTTGCCCATCGCGGAGACGAGCTGCCGCGCCGAGACCAGCCCGCGCAGATGGTCCTGAGCGTCGACGATATAGATGTAGTAGATTGTCTCCAACTCTTCGGCCTGCCGGCCGATTTCCTCGAGCGCTTCGCGCACGGTCAGCCCTTCGCCGATCTTGGCAAAGCTGGTGGTCATCATCGCCCCGGCCGTGCCTTCGGCGTACGACCTGAGCCGCAAAATGTCGCGGCGGTCGAGTGCCGGGATAAACGGCAGCAGCTCGTCGACGACCTGGCTGGGCACGACCTTGAGAATGTCGACGCGGTCGTCGGGCGGAAGGTCGGCGATCAGTCGGCCAATGGCGGCGCGGTCGCCGCTTTCGAAGATCTCGACCTGCTTCTCGCGGTCGAAGTATCCGAAGATCGCTGCCCGAGTCTCCGCGTCGGCGTGCCGCAGCACAGCCCAGGCTTCGCTGGAGTCCAGGCCCTCCATGAAGTCGGCTGTCTGCGCCGGGTGCAGCGCGATGCAAAACTCGTGCATCTCGGCCGCGTCATTCTCGGCCAGCATCTCGCGCAGCTCGGGCAGATAGAGCGTATTCATCGCGACGCCTCGAATCGAACGTGTCGAATCCCTGAGTATCATTCGATAAACGGAATGTGTCAAAGCCAATCGACACTCCGTGCCCGCTTCATTTGGAACGTCGCGTCCTCGACTCAGCCCGGCCCGATGTGTAAAACCAACGGTTGCGAGGAGCGGCCGTGAACGAACTAGTCGCGCCTCGCGTCAAGCATAGGTCCAATTCCACGAACGAGTGACAAACGCGCATGACCTCGCATCCTTGGGTCGCCGAGCGGATGGCGTACTTCGACAGTTCCGGCATCCGCAGGGTGTTCGACCTGGCCGCCTCGATGACCGATCCGATCAATCTCTCGATCGGCCAGCCCGACTTCGATGTGCCCCCCGCGGTGCAGGAAGCGGCCGTGAGGGCGATTCATGACCACAAGAACGGCTATTCGCCCACGCAGGGAATCGCGCCCTTGCGCGAGAAGCTGCAGCAACGGATACAGGCTCAGTACAACGACACCACGCGCGACGTGGTCGTCACCAGTGGCACTAGCGGCGGACTCGTTCTGGCCTTGATGGCGATGGTCAACCCCCGCGATGAGGTGATCGTCTTCGATCCCTACTTCGTGATGTACCCGTCGCTGGTGGGTCTGGTCGGTGGAACGACGGTGCTGGTCGACACCTATCCCGACTTTAGGATCGACCCCAATCGAGTCGCCGACGCGATCACGCCGCGCACCAAGGTGATCCTGTTCAACAGCCCCGCCAACCCCACCGGCGTGACAGCCACGGATGATCAGATCAAGGCCGTTGCTGAACTGGCCGCCGAGCGGAACGTCGCACTGGTGAGCGACGAGATCTACAACGAGTTCTGCTACGACCGGCCGTTTGTCTCGCCGGCGCGCTACAACCCGCAGACGCTGGTGATCGATGGGTTTTCCAAGACCTACGCCATGACCGGCTGGCGGCTGGGATTTGCACACGGTCCGGCGGAGATCATCGCGCAGATGATCAAGCTGCAGCAGTACACGTTTGTGTGCGCTCCGCAGCCGGCGCAGTGGGCGGGCATAGCCGCCATGGACGTCGACATGAGCGCGTACATCGACGACTACCGCCGCAAGCGCGATAGGGTGATAGCGGGGCTCGCCGAAGACTACGAGGTGGTCAAGCCGGGCGGAGCTTTCTACGTGTTTCCCAAAGCCCCTGGCACAACTGGCGATCGGTTCGTACACAAGGTCATCGAAAACAAGTTGCTGGTGATTCCTGGCCACATCTTCAGCCGCCACGACACCCATTTTCGCATTTCTTACGCTGCCAGCGACGCCACCCTCGACCGCGGCATCGAGGTGCTCCGCAAGCTGGCCCGCGAAAAGGTAGGTTCGGCCTTGGCTTGACATGGCCTTGGGTCCAAATATCGAGATTCGGTTATGGATTCCCCGCTCCGCGCGGTATGCTAATGCCGGTGAGCCGACCGCGCCCAGGCAGTGCCTGGGCGGCCGACTGCCAGACTTCTCTTGCGAAGGAGGCGGACCATGGATTCGTTGCACACGCGCCGGGAGTTTTTGAGTTCGGTCGGACAGGGAATGCTGGTCGCCAGCGTGGGAGCCTCCCTGGCCGGCGACTTGGGATTGAGCCGCGCGTTCGGCGATGAGGGGGGCGAGACCCTCTCGTTCGGCCCGCTCGATCCGCTGGTCGCCTTGATGCAGGAGACTCCGATCAACCGCCTGCTGCCGACTTTGGTCGAGCAGTTACAGCGTGGCACGCAGCTTCAGACGCTACTGGCCGCCGGCGCGCTGGCCAACGCCCGCACGTTTGGTGGTGAGGACTATGTCGGCTTCCACACGATGATGGCCCTGGCGCCGGCGTTTCACATGTCGCGCGAGCTGGGCGAGGACCGTCAGGCACTGCCGGTGTTCAAGGTCCTCTATCGCAATACCAATCGCATTCACGAGCACGGCGGCCGTTCGAGCGAAGTGCTCCGGACCGTCCGGCCCGAGGCGGTCAGCCCCGGCCAGTCCGGCGGCGAGGCCTTGCAGGCCGCGGTCCGTTCCAAAGATGTCCAGCGCGCCGAGCGCACATTTGCCGCATTGGCCAGCGGCTCGGCTGAGGATGCATTCGACAGCCTGTTGTATGCGGTCGAGGATGGCACCGAGGTGCATCGGGTTGTGCTTCCTTATCGGGCTTACGACCTGCTGGGACTGATCGGTCGCGAGCAGGCACACACGCTGTTGCGGCAATCGGTCCGCTACTGCGTGAAGAACGAAGACCACAGAAGTAGCCCGCACAGCGACACGCCTCGGGCCCTGTTGCCCAGGCTGCTGGAGCAATACAAGCTCCTGTCGCGCACACCGGGCGACCGGCAGGCCGATGACGCCTGGGTCGATCAGTTGAGCCAGACATTGTTCCGCTCGACGCCCGAGCAGGCGGCCGACGCGGCTGCCGCGGCCCTGGCCGAGGGCTTTGCCCCCGACGCCGTGGGCGAGGCCATTTCGCTGGCCGCCAATCAATTGGTGCTCCGCGATCGGGGCCGACCGGTTCAGTGGGAATCGCCGGGCAAGCCTCCCGGCAGCGTCCACGGCGATTCGATCGGCGTCCACGCTTGCGACTCCGCCAACGCGTGGCGCAATATGTCGCGCGTGGGCAAACCCCGCAACGTGTTCGCTTGTCTGATCCTGGGCGCCTACCAGGTGGCGCTCGATCGCTCACCGCACGACACCGATTTTTTGAAATGGGAGCCGCTCCCCTATGCACGGCACGTCCAAAGCGTGACCGCCACCGAACCGGACAAGCTGTTGGCCGAGTTGGAGGAAGCGATTCGCGGCAATCTGCAAGGCCGCGCGTCGGCCATCACGCACCGCTACGGCGAGTTGGGCCATCCGCCGCGCAAGGTGTTCGACCTCATGCTGCGTTACGCGATCAGCGAGGACGGCGCCCTGCATGCCGAGAAGTACTACCGCACCACCAGCGAAGAGTTCGCAGTCGCGCGGCCAGCCTTCCGTTGGCGGCAGTTGATCGCCCTGTCGCGCGTGACCGCCAGCGAGTACGGCCGCCCGGCGGCCGGATATGCGGAAGCTTGCGGGTTGTTGAAGCTGACGTGAACCGAGAGGGGTTGGGGGCTAGGGGCTGGGGATTAGGGACGAAACGAAAGAGTCAGTACTTTCACGGTCGTCCTCCGCGGTCTCTGCGTTTCAAGTTTCGACTAAGAGAATTGATCCTCACAACCGCACGACGGTTTGAGTGACTGGCGCGCGGCCGATGCGGGTGATCGATCGCGTGGCCGTGCCTTCGAGCAGTTTCAGGACCAGGCCACCGTTGCGGCACGGTCTCCCGACCGTGGAGACTGAGTGGAGACCTTCGGTCAGCGGCGTAACACGGTCAGGAGACCGTGCTACATCCAGTTTCCATGATGCTTTAGCAGCCTGTTGAAAAAG
>CAZUPX010000886.1:0-1806 GCA_964622155.1 uncultured Planctomycetaceae bacterium
TCGCTTGCGGTTTTCGATTGCTCCCCTCTCCCCTGTCTCAGAGACTGCTGAAAAACTGGCGCAGCTGACGGGAGAGGGTACGGTTTACAATGAAGCCTGGTTTAAGGAGGCTTCACCACATGTTGACATCGAGCGAACTTATCCCGCTGGCGGATGCCGAACGCCTGGGGTACGAGGACATCGTACCCGAAAGCCATTTTCTGCGCCGGCTGCGCATCATCGACTTCGAGGCCTTTCGGCCGATTCTGGAAGCCGTTTACAAGGGTTTCGGTCGCCCGCCCCTGGATAGCGTCTTCATGCTGAAGTTGGAACTCTTGGCCCGCCAGTACCGGCTGTCGGACCGCGAAGTCATCGCCGCCGCCCGCTTCAACATCGCTTACCGACTGTTCCTGGGGATCAGTCTGAAAAGCCCTCTGCCCCATCATACGTTGCTCACTTATTTTCGCCATCGTCTGGGGCCCGAGCGCTTGCAGCAGGTCTTCGATAACTTGGTTGGCCAAGCCCGCCAACTCGGGCTGGTCAAGGATCGGCTTCGGCTGAAAGACGCCACTCATATCATCGCCAACATCGCCGTGCCCTCGACCATTCGGTTGGTGGCCGAAGTCCGCGACCAGTTGCTGGAGGCGCTGCGGCCCTTCGCCGCCGCGCGGGTCGACGAGGAAACCGCGCGGGCGGAGGCCATCCGGCTGGCCAGCGACGATGCCAAGGATGAAGAGCGTTTGCTTCAGCGCGTGACGCATCTTCGCGCCCTGCTGGCCTGGGCCGACGACGTGCCTCGGCAAGCGGACTTCGTCCAGGCCAAGGCCGCCACGGCCGAGAAACTGCGGGCCGCGTTGGCCCTGGCCCACAAGATCCTCGCCGATCGCGATGACCCCAAGGCCGGCGACAAGGTCGTGAGCATCCACGATCCCGACGCCCGCTGGGGCAAACACGGCGATTTTTACAACGGCTATCTGGTCGACGTGGCCATGGACGCCGACAGCGAAATCCTCACGGCGGTCAACGTGTTGCCGGCCAACGGCAACGAAGGCGCCGACGCGGTGCAGTTGCTTCGCCAGGAAGAACAAGCGCACGGCAACGACGTGGCGGCGCTGTCGATCGACGGCGCCGGTTATCGCGGCGAGCTGCTGCGCGAGCTGACGGATCCGGAAGGCCTGAACGTCGAGGTTTTCGTGCCGCCTACCGAGCGTATCCCGCTGACGGTGTTCGGCCCCGAGGCCTTCACGGTGAGCGCGGACGGCACGACGCTGACCTGTCCCGCCGGCCAAACCACGACGCAGCACGAACGCAATGCACACGACACCGGCCGGAAGTTCCGCTTCGCCAAGAAGCAATGCGACGGCTGCCCGCGCCGCGGCGAGTGCCTGGCGAACCCGAAGGCGCGGAGCCGCACGGTCATCAAGAACGACTACGAGGCGGAATACCAAGCGGCCCAGGCCAAGGCGCAAACGCCGGAGTACGCCGCGACCCGCAAGGAACACCCGGCCATCGAGCGCAAGCTGTCGGAGCTGGTCAACCGCCACGGCGCTCGCCACGCGCGCTACCGTGGTCGGCCAGGCGTGCTGTGGCAAGCGTTGCTGATCGGACTGGTGGTGAACCTCAAACGCATCGTGTGTTTGTGGAGCGGCTCGTTGGGAAAAGCGATAGAAGGTGTCTCTAATTCCGAGGGGGCAGTGCGCGCCGCGAGTGCGGGATCGACGACCTGAAAAAGGCGGAGAAAAGGCCGACGCAGCCCGTCCGCGGAGCCACCCGCGCTCCTCAAGGCGACCCAGAACCGGTTTCTGCGGACACAGGACCATAGAATAT
>CAZUPX010000887.1:0-3460 GCA_964622155.1 uncultured Planctomycetaceae bacterium
AAACGCCGGAATCCACTCGCGCACCCAAAGGAAAGATTGCGCGGATTAGGCTCTTCCTCGGACAGGAAAAGGGGATATCATTGATTCCGTTTCTTCGATTGAGGACGGGGTAGATCGCGCCTCCTTCGATCGCACGAGCAGTTCGTGGCCTGAAAACGCACTACCCCGCCAGCCTCCAGGTCGGCTCTATCAGTGATGGCCGGATCCGCGCAAGGTGAAGCCCAGCCCAACGTGGGCCGCGGTGGCTCGAACCCATGCCTCTGGGCCCAACGGACGACCCCGTTGAACGCACTCGCGTAGCCCCTCGAGGGGCTTCCTTCGGTATCCTCGCGTTGACCGGTTGTGTCCATTCTGGCGGACACTTCACAGGCCACGCGATCAGTGTCAGCTCTTTCGCGCGATGCGTGCGTCTCGACAGGCCTCTCCGACGCCACCTTCGCCTTGAAACTCGCTTGACGCACGCTTTCTTGCCAAACATACTCCAAGACCTCCCGCTTCGAGCCGAATCCGGGCCCAAATCTAACACATCTCAGGTCGTCCCGTTTTTCGGGGTCCACTTCACACTGAGGGATCATCCCATGCGGCGTTCTCACCGCATCTTAGGCCCTTCTGAAATCACGCTACGTTGTGCTCGGCGCCTCCCTCGTTGTCGAGCGAGGACAATCAAGCCTCGATTCGAAGCGCTCGAGGACCGGCGGCTGATGGCAGTTGATGTCATTCTCGAGTGGAACGATGTCCTGCTGCAGGCAAACGCGAACGATCATTCCCTGACGGCTCCCGAGCAGGGCGGCCCGATCCTAACGGCTCGCGCCTTTGCAATCGTCAGCGCGGCCATGTACGACGCCTACAACTCGATCGAAAAAATCGGCGAGACCTATCTCGTCAGCGCGCCGCGCGGCAAAAACGCAAATAGTGACGCGGCAGTCGCACAGGCGGCGCACGACACCCTCGTCGCCCTCTTTCCAACTCAAAAGTCCTTTTTCGATTCCGCTCTAGCGGAGACGCTTGAAAGAGTTCGGAACGGACAGCCAGAAAACCAGGGCCGAGCAGTGGGCGCTTTCGTCGCACAGCGGTTTCTGACGACTCGTGCCGACGATGGATCCCAAGACATCTCAAACAACACTTACGTCTACAACGGCCTTCCGGGTTTCCACAAAGTCGATCCGCTTCACCTAAACCAGGGCTACTACGCGTCGACCGCGATGGACGTCGATCCTTTTGCCGTGAACAGTCTCGATCAGTTCGCAGCGCGCCGACTCGACGACGGAACGCCGGAGGGTCGCGTGGAGTTTCTTCAAACCGAGGAGTACACGCTTGCCTACGAAGAGGTGCTTGCCTTGGGCGGAGATGGAATCACGTCGCCCACCGAGCGCACGGAAGACCAGACCATTGCGGGCATCTATTGGGGATACGATGGCCGGCCCGGTTTGGGCACGCCGCCGCGACTGTACAACCAGATCGTCCGCACGGTGGCGGCGCAGGAGCACAACCACGAGGCGCAAAATGCCAGACTATTCGCGCTTGTGAACATCGCCATGGCTGACGCAGGCCTGACCTCTTGGAAAAACAAGTACGACGATTCATTTTGGCGGCCCGTCATGGGCATTCGCGGCGGCGACGCCGACGGAAACCCCGAAACCGACGCGTTCGCTGACTGGACGCCGCTGGGTGCTCCGGCCAGCAACCCCCGGCCCGGCGAAACCAACTTTACACCGCCATTCCCCGCGTACACCTCGGGCCACGCAACGTTCGGCGCGGCGACGTTTCAAATCCTTGCGCGTTTCTACGATCGCGATGACATTTCCTTCACGTTCGTTTCCGACGAATTCAACGGCGTGACTCTCGACGCTGATGGCACCGTGCGTCCCCTGGCGAGCCGAACCTTCGAAAGTTTTACCGAGGCGAAGATCGAGAACGCCCAAAGCAGAATTTACCTCGGAATCCATTGGGCATTTGACCGTGACGATGGGATTCGGACGGGTGATCAGGTAGCCGACTACGTTTTCGAGAATTTTTTCGAAACCCGTCGCGTTCGAAATCGCGGAGAGTACCAAGGTTGGCCCGGCGGCGATCATCTTGACTTTGAGCAACGTGACGCGGACTGGAGCGATAACCGCACCCAGTTCTTGACTCTTGGTCGAGGCGGATCGATGAGTGCCGCCACCCAGTCTATCAGCGCACAGCAAGCGGCATCCCAATTGGCTGACACTGTCATGTCACAGGTTGGCGACGACGACCAGATCGAGGCTCCATTCGGGGACAGCGAGACCGAAGCCATCTCGGACCTCAAGGTTTCGCTCAGCGCAAGACTCGGCGGCCGGGCTTTCGAGAGGGGCTAGGGACAGGAAAAGGGGACATCGGACAGGAAAAGGACAGGAAAACGGGCGCTCACTTATTCTGGATGGTCTCGCACGGGGAACCTGGCCCGAAGACGGTGAAATCGACGCCGACAGCGCGTCGCGGTGGCGGATGCATCTCTGAAGCCCGGTTGCGGAGCTCAACATTCGCGACGTGCTCGCGCGAATCTCCGTCGCCGCCGGCCGACTAGCGCCACTATCGCGGCGCTTAGGCCCATAAGCACCACCGTGGCCGGCTCGGGCACAGCCACGGCGCTCCACGCCAGGCCGTAGTACTCTTGCTGGGCGTCGCCAACCAGGTCGAACAGCTCGCTGGTCCAGCGGATGCGCAGGGCATAGTCGCTCGTCGACGGCAAGAAGAACGAAAAGTGCTCGCTCTCGTTGTACAGGCTGGATGACTCGCTGATGAGCGTCGTGGGCACGCCGGCAATCACCTTCCACAATTCCATGTCCAGATTGTCGTAGCTGTCGTCGAACACGTTGTTGGCGGCGTCGACGTGCCGATCGCGGAACCAGGTCAACGTGGCGTTGAACGTCGATCCACCGAGCAGTTGCGTCGCGAAAAAGTAGTCGTTGGTCGCCGTATTCTTCACTAGCCCAAAATCCCAACCGATTTTATTGACCGTGCCCATGTTTCCGCTGGCCACGCCCGCCACGCCCTTGGTGCCATCGAGAAATTGGTGATAAGCTTTGTCCAGATTCAACGCACCGGCGCCGGTGCGGTTGTCGAGCCCTTGCGTGGTCTTGACGCCCCCCTGGCCATTGGGATGAGCGACCTGGCCGTTGTTCCAGCCCGGAATCTTGTCGGCCGAGTTCATCAGCACGGCCTTGACGACGCGCGCGTCGCGCGCGTCGGCGGTATTCATGATCGGCGTATAAGCCACGTCATACAACAGCGCCGCGCCGCCGGCCACGGTGGGCGCGGCAAAGCTCGTTCCGGCGATGCCTCGCGAATAGTAGTTCGGCCCTCCGGCGATTCCACTTGCGGCGCCGGTTGGACCGGTACCGGACACAAAGGGGTTGTCGGTGGTGCCGTTGCCGCCGGTCTGGCCGCCATAATAGGCCGAGCTCTGTTGTTGCCCCGGCGCCGCGATATCGACGAC
>CAZUPX010000888.1:0-9606 GCA_964622155.1 uncultured Planctomycetaceae bacterium
GGTGGCCATCGACAAGAACGACGTGCCCGACCTGCGCAACGGCGCCACGGTGACGGCCAAGGTGTATTGCGGTCGCGCGTCGCTGGGCTACGTTTGGCTCCACGACCTGATTTCGTGGGTGCAGTCCAAGATTCTGTTTCGGATTTTCTAGACGGCAAGGTGACTTGATTCGCATCGGCCCGCGGCCGAACCAATCGCCAGGGGCAGGCATTTTAATTCTTCGAGGTGTCGTATGTTCGCAAGCTCTTTGATCATGACCGTGGCGATGGCGCTGGGCCAGGCGGGTCCGCAGGCGGCGCTGGCCGATCCGGTCGACGAAAAATGCGTATTGACGTCGATCGCGGACGTTCAGGTGCCGGCCGAAGAGGCCGGCAAGCTGGTGAGCCTGGAGGTCAAGGAAGGCATGTACGTCAAGGATGGCATGGAGCTGGGCCACATCGATTACCGCGAGGCCGAGGCCGCGCTGGCGGTCAAACAATACGACTTCGATGTCACCGAATACAAAGCCAATAGCAAGGTGTCGGTAAACTACGCCCGAAAAGCGGCTGAGGTGGCCAAGGCAATCTACGACAGGTACAAGAAAGCCAGCACGAGCGGACCGGCCCAAACGGTGGCCGACACCGAGTTGATGAAATACAAGCTGGAAGCCGAAAAGGCCGTCCTGGGCATCGAGAAAGAGCTCGAGGAAATCAAAATCGCGATGATGACCAGCAAGAGCAAGGGCGCCGAGTTGCAAGCCGCCAAAATCTCACTCGCCAAACGCACCTTCAAAGCCCCCTTCGACGGCGTCATCGTCAAGGTCTTCCGGCAGGTCGGCGAATGGGTCGCCCCGGGCGAACCGGTGTTTCGCATCGCGCGCGTCGATCGGCTGCGAGTTACAGCCAACCTGGATGCCTCGACGTACGCCCACTCCGACGTCGACGGCCGGCCCGTGACGGTCGAGGTCTCGCTGCCGCGCGGCCGCAAGGTGCCAGTCGAAGGCAAGATCGTCTCGGTCAGCCCGATCCTCGGCGTGGGAGGGAAAACGCTGTCCGTCACCGCCGAAATCGAAACCCCCATGGAAAACGGACGACCGGTCGTCCGCGCGAATCAACGGGCGTCACTGACCGTCCACGTGAACGGACCGCCGTCGGGCGCCGCTCATAGCGAACCGGCTAAGCCAGGCAAGAAAACCAGCTAGCGGCCCGCAACGGGGCGTGAACCTGTAACCGAACGCCGCATGTTTGCCGGATGAGCTGCTCTGATGGTCACCTTGGCCGATAGTCTGGTTTCCTCTTCCGCACGGGTGCTGCCCGTGCGAATGCGACCCGATCTGACGGCGCTGCAGCAGCGTTATCAGGGTCAGCTCTATTGGGTCGTCAAGGAGCCGGTGGGCCTGCACTACTTCCGCTTCCAGGAGGAAGAGTACTCGATTTTGCAGATGCTGGACGGCGAGACGAGCCTCGACCAGATCAAGATCGAGTTCGAGCGCCGCTTCCCTCCGCAAAAAATCACCGTCGAAGAGCTGGGCAACTTCGTCGGCATGCTGCATCGCAATGGGCTGGTGATCTCGAACATTTCGGGCCAGGGTGAGCAGCTCCGTAAGCGGCGGACCGAAAAAAAGTGGCGCGAGGCCGCCAGCATGTTCACGAACCTCCTGGCCCTGCGGTTCAAGGGCATCGACCCGGACCGCATCCTCAACTGGCTCTATCCCAAGATGCGTTGGATCTATTCGTGGCAGGCGCGCCTCGCCTGCGCGATGCTGATGCTCTCGGCGTTGGCCCTGGTGATCGTGCAGTTCGACGAGTTCCATAAGAAACTGCCGACGTTCAACCAGTTCTTCGAAGCCAAGAACTGGATCTACCTGGGCGTGACGTTGTGCATCACCAAGGTGATCCACGAGTTCGGCCACGGGCTGACCTGCAAACACTTCGGAGGCGAGTGCCACGAAATGGGCGTGATGTTTCTCGTGCTCACGCCCTGCCTGTACTGCAATGTCTCCGACTCCTGGATGCTGCCCAACAAGTGGCATCGGGCCTGGATCGGCGCCGCGGGCATGTACGTCGAGGTCGTTATCGCCTCGATCTGCACGTTTTTGTGGTGGTTCAGCG
The DNA here is from genome assembly GCA_964622155.1 of uncultured Planctomycetaceae bacterium. Lineage (GTDB taxonomy): Bacteria > Planctomycetota > Planctomycetia > Pirellulales > PALSA-1355 > CAZUPX01. The sequence continues at coordinate 2,091 of CAZUPX010000888.1, forward strand.
AGCCGGGACTGCTGCATCAATTGTGCTTGAGCACCATGTTCATCTGCTCCGTCAGCACCGTGCTGTTCAACGCGAATCCCCTCTTGCGTTACGACGGCTATTACATCCTGGCCGACCTGATCGAGATCCCCAATTTGCGGCAGAAATCCAGCACGATCCTGAATCACAAGTTGGGCTACTGGTGCCTTGGGCTGGAGGAGCCGGACGATCCGTTTCTGCCGCAGCGCAACCAGGCCCTGTTCGCGGTCTACACCGTCGCTTCGATGGTCTATCGCTTGGTGGTGCTGTTTGGAATCATTTGGTTCCTGTACAAGGTGTTTGAGCCCTATGGATTGAAGGTCATCAGCCAGACGCTGGCCGCCACCTCCGTGGTAAGCCTGGTGGCCATGCCTATCTACAAGCTGTGGAAATTCTTTTCCATCCCTGGGAAGATCGACAAAATGAAGCGCGCGAACATTCAAGCCACGTTGGGAGTGCTGACGGCCCTGGCGCTGTTCATCATCTTTTGCCCGCTCCCCTACCGGGTAATCTGCACGCTGGAGCTCAAGCCGCTGGGTGCCGAGCCGGTGTATGCCGTCGTGCCCGGTTTGCTGCGGGAAGTCAACGTGCGTCCGGGCCAAAAGGTGCAAGTCGGCGACAAGCTCGGCCGGCTGAGCAATATCGACCTCGAGCTGGAAATCGGCAGGCTCGAGGCCGAGCTGGACGAGCGACTCACTGACGAACAAGTGATTCTCCAGGAGGCCAGCGGCACGGGCTCTCAGAGCGAAGGCGCCGCCCGCAGACTACCCGAGATCGAAAAAAGGATCGACGCGCTGAAGCAGCAACTCGCGGAAAAAAAACGCGACCAGAAGCGACTGACGCTCGAGGCGCACACCAACGGCATCGTGATGCCGCCTCCTGAGGTGCCCGCCAGGCCCGATCGGGACCCGCGAGATTTGTCGAGCTGGAAGGGCAGCCCTCTGGAAGCCAATAACCTGGGCGCCTACCTGGCCGGTGCGCTGTTCTGTCAGATCGGCGATCCAACCCGCTGGGAAGCCATGCTGTACATCGACCAGGATGAGGTCCCGTTCGTTCACGAGAAGCAGTCGGTGGCCATCAAGCTCGACGAGTTTCCCTACAAGACCTTCTACACGACGATCAGCGAAATGGGTCCCGAGGTCGTCGACACGCCCCGCCAGCTCTCGAGCAAGTCGGGGGGCGAGTTCATGAGCAAAACCGACGAGGGGGGCAAGGAACGGCCGCTGAGCAAGTCGTTCCGCGCTAGCGCGCCGATCGAAGACAAGGAGGCAAAACTGGTGCAAGGCTTGCGCGGCACCGCCAAGGTGTACGCCAACTGGCAATCGTTGGGCACCCGACTGTGGCGCTACCTGATCCGCACGTTTAACTTCAAGCTGTGAGCGGCGCGACCGCCTCGAACACCAGCCCGAAGCCGCCACAACGTTACGCAAGTGCTGGCGAGTTTTCGCAACGCCGAAGGCGTACAACATGTCATCCCAGGGCAACGCCCTGTGGTTCCAGCATCCCCGATGCAACGCAGCCCTGTCAGGGCGACACTTCCGAAATCGCGGTGTCGCCCTTACAGGGCTGCGCGGGTTGGGTTTTTCATGTCCACCAGGGCGTTGCCCTGGCCTTTCACCAGTTGGCAACCTTCGGTTCCAGAGTCTCGAGAGCCTGTTGCACCTTGGCCTTGTACGACCGCGTGGTCGCCGGACCTGGCCCCGCAACCTCCACGCCATTGATAAACACGGCGGCCGGTGCAGGCGATTGACCGCGCGGGGCTGCCGGTCCGCTCGCGTTGGGTACGACCGAGACGACAAACGGCCGACTTGATCCTCGTGGACCGGCAGCAGGCCGCAGAATTTGGCCCAGGCTTCGATCCACTCTTCCATCTCGAGCAGGCTGTACCGCGCTACGCGATAACCCTTGGTCTCCTGCTCGGCAATGAACGTGTGTAACTGCTGGCGCCAGTCGGCGGGGAGTCTGGCTTGAAACAGCGTCGCCAGGAAGCAATCTGACGATCCCGGCTCAATCAAGAACCGGCGGCTTGCCGGTCACGCGCATGGTTAATCGCCCTTCGGGCAGTCGCGATTCGCACGAAAATCGGGCGCGACTGTCTGGCGTTCGGGGTCCCAGCGCGAAAAGAAGTATTGCTTGCCCAAGTGCGCGATAGTGTCGGCTTCACGCTCCATGTAGCCGGCAGTTTGCCAGGCTTTCGGCGACGAATCTAGCGACAGGAGCACGCCATCGCCAACAGCCTTTACTTCATAGGCGGGCGAGGTAAGAAGACGCTCGCGACCGATCAGGTCGAGGTATGGTGCTCCCAAGTAATTCAGCCAATAGAGCCCGGGCACTGCGTCGGTGATGTCGGCCCCGATAGCCCTGGCTCCAGTCTCGTCGTCGATCATGTTTTTCGCATAGTACTCCTCGTCCAGGCGCGCAAATCCGTAGCGTACGGGCAACTGGCCAACGATCGCCTCGAACATACCTCGCGCCCAATCTGAAGTCGCTTGGGCTTCAATCGCCGCCAGGCCAATGACTTCAACCGACATGCGATTCAAGAGCGGGGGGTAAGTTTTCTTGCAATGATATACGTAAAATGAAACACCAGCGTATGCACCGTTCAGAACCACACCGCCTAAACCGCGCTTGGGGGGAGCGACCGCGTACACGCAGTCATAGAGTGCGCGGTCTTGGCTGACTAGTGCACCACTTGGCGAGTCGTCATCCTTGGCGGCACGCAGCCGGCTTGCCCATTGCGGCAGTCGATCCTTGATGACCCGTTGTAGCTCCCTCAATTGAGCTTCGTCAAAAGTGGGCCGAGCCAGATAGAACCCAAACCACATGTGCATCATGATCTCCTTTCAACACGGCAGTACTCCTGTGATAGGCCAAGGAGTACTTCAGTGCAACGGTAACGCGACCTTCTAATTTTCGAGCATGGGCAAGCTGTCCGCTTCAGGATTAGGAGGCCCGTCTCGTGCTCATTGTTCCTTTTCAAAGTGACCTTGGCCACCGGTCAACAAATCACTCCAAGACTTTTTGTTGACGTAGCCATACCTGTCTGCCAGGTCCGACGCCAGCATCATCATGGCGATTGCCTGCTTCTCCTGGAGAGAGCCTTGTCCGTAGGTTAGGACCTCCCATGCAAGTCCCAACCACGATTGTTGCATGTCTCCAATCTTTCTGACTTTTGCTTCGATCTCCTGCCAACCAGACTCGTCCGCATCGCCGTTCTTGGCGATCAGCTTCAATAAATCTGTGAGGACCGCGACGCTCTCGCGGTAAACGGCATTTGCAACGCCAGCCTCTGCCAATGAGATTACGAGGCCAAGAGCGATGTTTTCGGCCAAGCCGAGGCGTGGTTTTCCAATCGACGTTGGAACGTATGGGACAACGTTGGGTACCCGAGGGATTGGCTTCCACTCAAGGAGTTGTTGCTCGATGAACTCGGCAAATTTGCCGACCGTAGGTTTATCCAGATCCGAGAATACCTCGACGCGAGCGTGCTCGAGCAACGCTCTTAGCCGAGGGTCTTTTACGATACCTGCCTTCTCGCGTAATCGCGTCACATACTTCACGGCGTCTTCAATTTGTTTCCTGGAGGGCCCAGATAAATTGCCGAACTTCGTTTTCCCAGAGGCCTTAACTTCGACCACTGTGCCCCGCAGATATAATGAACCATCGGGACCCCTCACGAGAAGATCGGGTATCCTAATCTTCCGTTTTCCGCTGCCCGGAATTGTTTGTTGGCCGGGTCCTTGGGGATTTCGAGGTATGCCGACTTCCTCAGACACGATGTCCTCCGCCCCCGTACCAAATTCGGTCTGATCGCCTCTCCCTGCGGGAAGCGGTGGAGCAGGGTTCTCGGGGGCGACGACCGTTGGCTCAGGTCCTTCGGATTCTCCAATCGAAGGGAGAAGTGCGGCCCCCGGCACGCTGGGATACTTGGTCGGATTTTTGGATTCGTCGCTGGAGGCATTAGCCTTGCTTTGCGCGTCCTCGATTCGCGATTCTTCCAGCGGCAGCAGGCCGCAGAATCTGGCCCAGGCTTCGATCCACTCTTCCAACTCGCGGACGCTTTGAGGATTGACGAAAAATTCCTTCGCCGCCTGTTCGGCAACGAAGGCATGCCACTGTTGACGCCAGTCGGCCGGGAGCCGGGCTTGAAACAGCGTGGCCAGAAAGCAATCAAGGGCGCGGGCGAATGGCTTCAGCGCGTCTTCGATGCGGCGGTCGAGATCGTCCAGCAGCGCCCGTCGGTTCTCCAGGATCTTTCGGGCCAAATCCATTTCAAATCCTCCGTGACGCCGCTTGAGTCTGTAATGACGGCCCGGCCTCACAGAGGCCAGCTACAGACTGAGGCTGACTAACAACGAAAAAAGCCCAACGCCGAAGCGCTCTCTCTGAGAGTCGCTCCAGGGTTGGGCTCTTCGGATACCTGGCTCGCTGGCCAGGCCCCTCTGGATACCACGACGGGTTGTTTACAGACTATTTGAGAACGACCCCTCAACGGTCATTCACAGCGGACAAAGGTAGCAAGTGCCGGATGACTTGTCACGCCAATTACCAGGCCACTACTCTGGCGATGCATCCGGCCTCAAAGAGGCCAGCTACAGACGGCCCGCCGGCTCAAGCTGTAACGCTCGCATTCCGTCAACCGGCAGGTTACCGTCGGCGTCGAGCGGCATGTCGCGCAGGTCGATAAGAATCTCCAGGTCGGAGCGGCTGCGCGCTTCGTCGAGATATGCGGCCGAGCATTCCACCTCGCCCAGCTCGAGCGTGTTGCGAATCCACAGCACCTTGCAGTCAGGCGGTTCAGTCAGGCCCATGATCGGCAGCGCCGTCTCCAGTACGTCGCGGTCGGTCGGATAGTCCAGCGGCATCATGGCCGCCGCTACGTGGCCGGCCGTCAGGCAGTTGACTCGCGTGTACTGCTGGTTGGTTTGCGCAAGCGCGCGCCGCGTGCAGAACTCGGCCAGGCCAATACCCGACGCGTTGCCGTGCGTGGCCTCAGTCAAACCGCGCACAAAAATCATCTTGACCTTGGGAAACTCATTGCTGGCTGGATGGTGTGGGTGATACTTGCGGCCGACCACGTTGGTGTCCATGCCGGTGCCGCTGATGTTCTTGCCGATCTCATCGATGATCAACAAATCCACGCGATCGAACGGCAATCGCGGCATCAGCTTTTTGGCCAGCACCAGCAACTCTTTCTCGCGGGCCTCGAACTGCTCGGGCTGAACGCCCACGATGTGCGCCGTCTGGTCGTAGCCGTTTTCGACAATGGCGATGCCCGCCACGATGCGGCACGACTGCAGCACGCGGCCGGCCACGCTGCGCACGATCTGGCCGAAGTTGTAGTCGTGGATGGCGCGATGATAGACCTTGGCCCCTTCGTGCTTTCCCAGCCCGATCAACATCATCTTCATCAACCCGCTCTCGACCTCGCCGACAAAGCCGGTGTGGGGCTTTACGCGGTTGCACACGACGACGTGATCTGCGCCGAAGGCGTGCCGATCGAAATGCACGTCGAACCCTTCGGCGGTCTGGCAGACTACGACGGTTTCCATGCTCGAGCGGATCGGGCACTTGCAGAACTCTTCAGTCACTCCGTAGGAGCGCAGCACTTCGAGCTGACCTTCGGCGGTGCCACCGCCGTGGCTGCCCATGGCTGGCACGATGAACGGCTCGGCGCGCAGAGCCTTGATCGAATCGACTATCGCCTTGGCGACGAGATGAATGTTGGCGATCCCGCGGCTACCAACCGTGACTGCCACACTTTGGCCGGGCTTGATCTTGTTGCCCAAGCGCAGCGAGTCCATTTGCTTGCGAGTCTCGGCGGCGACGTCGGCCACGCGAGGCGCGTCAAATGTTTGTCGTACGCGAAAAATCGGAGGGCATGAGGACATGGCGGTTTTGGAGTGACGACGTTGTTTCTCGGTGAGTTTGCGCCCACGTGCATTGCATCGCTAGCACATGCTGGCACGCCTTGGCAGCGGCTTGCACGAGCTGTGGATCGCGCTTCCATCGTAGCTAATAACACTTTGCCCGTCGACATTGCAGACCATCGGTGGCCGGACCGATTGTAAGAGAAGTGCCGTCTAATCGGACCCCAGCCGGTTCCAGGGCCGGGGCCGCCGCGAGGGCTCCACTCTCGCGGTTTGCGCGTATTGAGCGTCGTTGCTATACTCCCGCCCCGACTTGGGATAGCCCCAGCCGGGTCCCCTCCACACTCCAAGCACCGCCTATGTCTACTGCCGAAATCCATCGCCGGAAGAAGCGCAAGTCGTACTCCAAAGCCGAGAAAATGGAGAGCCGTCCGCTCGGCGGCATTCGCTGGCGCGGCCTGTTCTTGCTCTTACTCGTGCTGGTCGCCGGTCTCATCTATCTTGCGCCGGCGATCATCGCCCACACACCGCTGCGCAACGTCGTGCTCGAGCGAGTCGTGCCGATTGACGGCACGCTCAGCGTCGGCCGCGCATCGCTCGGCTGGTTTTCCACCATCGTGGCCGAAGATATCGAAATCCGGGATTCGCATGGCGACCGGGTGATCAAGATCGACTTCCTCACCAGCGACAAGCCGCTGGTGGGTATGCTCTTGGAGTTTCCCGATCTTGGCCGCTTGCGCGTGGCACGTCCCGAAGTGCACGTTGTGGCTCATCAGAACGACAGCAACCTGGAGCAAGTCTTTGCCCCGTTGCTTGCCTCCGAAAGCAAACTCCGCCCGACGGCCCAACTGGAAATCACCGACGGCACCGTATCGATCAACGACGTTCCGGCTGGAAGGCAGTTCCAGTTCAACGAGTTGGCCGTCGATTGCAGCCTGAGCGATTCGCTGGTGCTGGCCAGCTCGGGCAACCTGACCGGCGCTCGTCAAGAGGGTTCGTTCAAAATCGACCTGCTCGTCAAAGGTCTGGACAACCACGCGGCAGCCGGCAGTGGAAAAATCGATTGCCAGTCAAGTGCCGTGCCACTGGAACTGCTCGAACCGCTCGTGCGCCGAAAGATTGCCGGCGCACATCTGAGCGGGCTGGTCTCCACGCGACTGAGCGGCGCTTGGGGCGAGCTGGCCGGCGGCGACAGCGCAGTACATGGCGAGGTCCTGGTCAAAGACCTCGATTTCTCGGCCGCGGCACTGAAAGACGACCACATCCGCTTCGACCACGTCGAAATTCCCTGCCACTTGGCGCAGAAAGGCGACTGGGTGCAGGTGGAAAAATTGGGGCTGAAATGCGAGCTTGGCGAAGTCTCCTTGTCGGGCAGCGTCAAGTTGAGCGACCTGACCGCCGCCGACCGATTGACGCGAATCGCGCATGACAGTTGCGAGCTGAAAGGCCAGGTCGACCTGGCAAAGCTAGCCCACATGCTGCCCGCCACGCTGCGGCTGCGTCAGGGAACCCAGATCACCGCCGGCGACCTGGTGTTTGACGCCGTCGCGCGTCCGCAGCCCGAGGGAATGGAATGGTCCGGGCGGGTCGATACCGGCGCTTTGGCCGCCACGGTCGGCGGGCGCGCG
>CAZUPX010000889.1:0-6094 GCA_964622155.1 uncultured Planctomycetaceae bacterium
GACTGGATGACGCGCCTCTGGGGTCAAAGGGCAAAACCCAACTGCGGCTTGGGGGGGCAAGCGTCGTATCGCGGGGCTGGTGTGCGCCTGAACATCGTACAGGCACACCCTTATAGAGGATCATCATATCGTGGGTCCGGATCGGATTACAAGACGGATGCAACACTTGGTTTTCAGCCTCCCGCACCAAACCGCCACCGGTCGACTGGGCGTCAAACCACCCAGACCGGCGCTCTGTCTGGCACAGACCTCAGTATTCGCCCTATTCCTGGGGCGGAACGCCCAGCGACTTCCCTCCGTCGATGCGCAGGGCCGTGCCAGTCACCAGTGCGGCGGCGTCGCCGACCAGGTACAGAACGGCCTCGGCGACCTCGTCCGGCGTGATCATGCGGCCGAGGGCTCGCGCCAGGGGGCTGGTCTCGATATATTCGCGCTCGCGGGCCCTGCGATCGCCAGCCGCGGCCAGGGCGGCTTCGATCCCGCCGGTGTTCGAGACCGGCCCCGGACAGACCGAGTTGAAGCGAATTTTGTCCCCGGCGTGACACAGGGCCAGGCAGTTGCACAGCGCGATCAGGGCCGCCTTGCTCGTGCAATACACCGGATCATGGGCTCGCGGCAACAGCCCGGCGTTGCTGGAAGTAAAGACGACCGTTCCTCCCCCGGCCGCGCGGAGAAAGGGAATCGCATGTTTGGCCGCGAAGAAACCACCCTTCAGATTCGTGTCGAGGCAGGCATTCCACTCGTCCTCGCTCACGTCGGGCAATTGCTTCTCCAGATCGATGCCGGCGTTGCTGATCAGGATGTGCAAGCCGCCGCCATCGCGCACCGCACGCTCAATCAACGCGCGAACTTGTCCTTCGCTGCGGACGTCGCAGATCATTTCAGTAATGCCAAACTCGTTGAACGAATCGGCATTCTCACCGCGCGGTTTAAGATCGCCGACAAAGACCCGCGCCCCGTGCCGCGCCAGCAACTTCGCCGTGGCCAATCCGATGCCGCTGGAGCCCCCCGTCACGACCGCCACGCGATTCTTGAGTTCGACCATCATTGCATCCACGCCGTGGGTGCCCAAGCCACCAAGTGCTGTATCAAGCTAGTAGCTGCCAAACCTTTCGTCCAGCGAAGCACGGCCCCGACATGTAACCGACGGCAACTTACTCAGCGCCAGTCGGGCTGTTATAGTCGTCCCTAGCGTGACGACATGACTTGGCACGATCAGTGACCTCATGAGCGGGCTCTCTTCACAATCTGCGCCGCGGCGGGCCGCCGTGGTGTTCATTTTTGTCACGGTTGTGCTCGACATGCTCGCCTTCGGCGTGGCGATGCCGGTTTTGCCGCTAATCGTCAAGGAGTTCGAGTGCGGTGACAGTGCCCGCGCGGCAACGGTCATCGGCCTGTTCGGAACGACGTTTGCCGCGATGCAGTTCTTGTTCGCCCCGTTTCTGGGCGCTCTATCGGATCGCTATGGTCGCCGACCGGCGATTCTAATTTCCAACTTGGGGCTGGGATTGGACTATGTGCTCATGGCGCTGGCTCCGTCGTTGCAGTGGCTATTTGTTGGACGGATGATCTCAGGAATCTGCGCCGCGAGCTTCAGCATTCCGATGGCATACATCGCCGACGTCACGCCGCCGGAAAAACGGGCCGCCAGCTTTGGCCTGCTCGGCGGAGCATTTGGGTTGGGCTTTATCATCGGCCCAGCCTTCGGCGGAATCTTAGGCAGCTTCGATCCGCGTCTTCCGTTTTGGGTCGCGGCGCTGTGTAGCCTGGCCAATGCGGCGTACGGTCTGATCATCCTGCCGGAATCCTTGCCTCCCGAGCGGCGCGCCAAATTTGAATGGCGCCGTGCCAATCCGGCCGGCGCGCTGGGACTGCTCGCACGCAGCACTCCCGTGATGGGAATCGCGGCGGTGATGTTTTTGTCGAGCGTGGCCCACGAAGCGCTGCCCAGCATGTGGGTGCTATACACCGACTACCGCTACCATTGGGATCCCACGACCGTCGGACTGACACTTGCCGCTGTCGGACTGGCCAGCGCAATTGTTCAGGCGGGTCTTGTCGGCACGATCGTCGGACGGCTTGGAGAGCGCCGCAGCCTGATAGTCGGTCTGACACTTGGCACCATCGGGTTTGCGATTTACGGACTGGCGCCGACGGGCTTGCTATTCTGCGTCGGCATTCCCGTGGTTGGGGGATGGGGCATTTCGTGGCCGTCGGCTCAAGCACTCTTGTCGCGGCAGATGGACCCGTCGGAGCAGGGCCGCTTGCAGGGCGCAGTCGCAGCGCTGCAAGGCATCGCTCACATGATCGGTCCGACACTGTTTACCGCCGTCTTTGCCGCATCGATCGGACGATCTGACTGGGAGATCCCGGGTTCACCGTACTTGTTGGCCGCCGCGTTTCTGGCGACGTCCGGTGCCCTGGCGTTCCGCGTCGTGCGCCCAGGCCCGAGTTCGCCGCCCGTGGACGGCTCGACCATAGATACTGAGATGGCCAGCTCCGAGGACCCGGTGTACGAGCGCTAGCAGTCAAACGAATTTGGCGAAACCCCGGCCCAGCCTCGGTTATTAATGTTCAGAGGGCAGCGGTGGAATGCGACCCCCGTGGCGGAAGGTGCCGGGCGTTGTGATAGACTGAATGCAGTACGGGAGAGCGCGACAAGCCACGGAAAACGACAATTCGGGGAGCGTGAGTGGCCGTCAGTGAGTCCTCAGCTCAGCGTTACGAGCTGCAAGATCCGGACGTGCGGTTGATGCTCGAGGTGCGCGACGACAACGCCGCCGCCTTCGACGAACTGATGCTGCGCTATCAGAACCGGCTGGTCACTGTGCTCGAGCACCTGGTGGGCCGACGTGACCAGGCTGAGGACCTGGCTCAGGAAGTGTTTCTGCGGGTGTATCGAGCCCGCAAGCGATACGTCGTGGGCGCCAAGTTTTCGACCTGGCTATACACGATCGCCAATCACGTGGCGGCCAATGCGCTGCGCTCGCTGTCAAGGCGCCCTGAAGTAAACCTGACGGCACGGTCGAACGATTCGACCGGGATCGGTGGGCTGGAAAAGATGGCCCTGGCCGCCAGCGGCGCCATGCCCGCTCGGCAGGTCGACAAAGCCGAGCTGCGCGAAATGGTGCGTGCTGCGCTGGGCGAACTCAGCGAGCGACAGCGGATGGCCGTGCTGCTCAACAAGTTCGAAGGCATGAGCTACGCCGACATTGCGATCACGATGAATTTGTCGCCCAAGGCGATCAAGTCGCTCTTGTCGCGAGCGCGGGTCAACCTGAAAGAAATCCTGGAACCGTATTTGGAAAACGGAACGCGTCCGACGGAATGAATGGCAGGGGCGCCCCGCACAATATCACTGTGTCGATTAGGTCACGGTTATGGCAGAACAACACCCCACCGAGGCTGAGCAACTTCAGGAAGAACTGACCGCGTACCTTGACGGCGAGTTGGACGTCGCCGAAGTCCGACGCGTCGAAGAGCGGCTGGCACGCGACGCGGTCTATCGGGCCGAGTTGCAACGCCTCGAACGAACCTGGACCCTCTTGGACCGGTTGCCTCGATCCACCGTCGACGAAGGCTTTACGAAGTCGACGATCGAGATGGTCGCCGTGGTCGCCTCTCGGGAGGCCGAGGCTGTGGAAGATTCCTTGCCGCGCCGTAGGCAGCGCCGACGGCTAATCGGGCTTGCAGGCGTTGTGGCCGCCGGACTTGTCGGCTTCATCGCCGGCCACTTCATTTGGCCTAGTCCCAACGAGGCCCTGTTACGCGACTTGCCCGTGCTGGAAAATCTCGACCGCTACTATCAGGCCGACAACCTGGAATTCTTACAGGCACTTGAACATGAGGGCCTGTTCATCGAAGGGGATGACCATGCGGGCTAGTCCTTCTCGATGGCACGTTTTGGTCCCGAACATGGCCGTCGCCGCGGTATTGACCGTTGCGTCGGCGGCGGAGGCTGCCGACGACATGGCTTCTCGCCGGCTACAAGTCTCGCAGATGACCCCGTCGGAGCAACAGGAACTGCTGCGCAAGCAGGAGCAGTTCGCCGCACTGCCGCTCGAGGAGCAAGATCGGTACCGGGCCTTGCAAGCCGCGATCGACACCGACGCGCGCGCCGACCGCCTGCGTCAGGTACTCAAGAATTATCACGAATGGCTTAAGACTCTCTCGCCGGCGGAGCGCGCGGAATTGGCCGAGCTGGCGCCCGAGGATCGCGTCAAACGCATCAAGCAAATTCGACAGCGTCAGCAGTCCGCTCGTCAGGAAGCGCAACTGGCCGAAGTCCTATCGCTCAAAGACATGCAAGCCATTTTGCGCTGGACGGAGAACGTGTTATGGGAGCATCGCGAGCAGTTGCTGAAGGAACTACCACCGACATGGCGCAAGAGAATGGAGAACGAGGACCAACAAAAGCAGCGCCGTCAACTGCTGCTGGCGGCGTCGTTCTCGAGCCGCCGTAGTGGAGCCCACCCTTTGACGTTAGTTGAGAGCGAGGACATCGAAGTTTTGACGACGAAGCTTTCGGAGCCGGCCAAGCAAGAATTGGCCAACGCTTCAGACCTGGCCGAGCAGCGCAAGATCGTGGGTGGGTGGATCGGCGTATCGATGCACCGTCTGGAGCCGTGGCAAGGTCGCCGCAAGCTTCCGCCGCCGGCCGACCAGGAACTCGCAAATTTCTTCCAAAACGAACTGCGGCCACAACAGCGTGATCGATTGCTGAAGATGCCCAACGAGCAGATGCGTGAGGAATTGCGGCGCATGTATTTTGAGCACCAGCGGTGGGATCCGAATTCCCCGGCCCGCAGTGGGCCCCCACCGGACGGCCGTGGACTTGACCGCAAGGGCCCACGGCCCAAGGGTCCTCGCGAACCGCAAGCTGCCGACGCTCCGCCGATGCCACGGCCGACCGACAAGCCAGAGAAGTAGCGACTCAACTCGCAGGTCGGCGTGTCTCCAATGACCTACCGCTCGATCGGGCGAAAGCCGTTGATCCGCCCGGTGTCGGTTGTGTAGTACGACTCGCCTTGCTCGTCCTCGCCGAACGACATGATTGGCATCACGTTTCCGCGGATCGAGTAGTTGGCCACGACTTTCTTGGCTGCCTCGTCGTACTTCAGTGCCCACACCTTGCCGCTCACGTAGTCGGCGTATAAATAGCAGCCGGCCAATTGGGGCAACTTCTTGCCGCGGTACACGTGGCCGCCGGTGATACTCTTGCCGGTCTCGTGGTGGTATTCCCAAATCGGCTCAACGATGTCGGAACGCGGGTCGACCCCCTTGGGGCCGAAGCGGTGAAATCCTTCACGCACATTCCAGCCGTAGTTGCCCCCTTTGACGATCAGGTCGATTTCCTCCCACAAGTCCTGACCGACGTCGCCGCACCATAGCGTGCCGGTCTCACGGTCGAAGGCGATGCGCCACGGGTTGCGTAACCCATAGGCCCAGATCTCGCCGCGAGCACCCGGCTGATTGACGAACGGATTGTCGCGAGGGATGGCGTACTTCTTGTCCCCGTCGCGATGATCGACGTCGATCCGCAGGATTTTTCCCAACAGCGTCTTGAGGTTCTGTCCGTTGCCGTGCGGGTCGTTCGCGCTGCCGCCGTCGCCCAGGCCGACGTACAGACAACCGTCGGGGCCGAACGCCAGCGTGCCTCCCTTGTGGTTCCAAAACGGTTGCGGAATCTGCAGCAACTCTTCTTCCGAAGACGCGTCGGCACGGTTGGGATTGTCGCGCGACACGCGGAATCGCGAGACGACCGTCGTGTGCTGAGTGGCCCGCTTCGGGTTGTAGTACACGAAGAACTCGCCGTTCTGCTTGTACTTGGGATGAAACGCCAGTCCGAGCAGGCCCTCTTCGTTCTCCTTGTCGTTGTAGACGACCTGGCTGCGGATGTTCAGAAAGACCTCCGGCTTGCCGACGTCGGGCGCATTCGGAAAGACCCAGATCGTCCCTAATTGTCCCAGCACGAACACGCGGTTGCTGCCGTCCCCGGCGTGCGTCAGGCCGAGCGGTCGCTGGAACTTGAGTTCGGGAAACGCCCGCTCCGTCTCGATGGGCAGCGGGCTTTCATCCACCTCAGCGGAAAAGA
>CAZUPX010000890.1:0-3350 GCA_964622155.1 uncultured Planctomycetaceae bacterium
GCTCTTGAAGCGCGTTGAAAACATGCTCAAGCTGCGTCACGTCACCGACGAAGTCGAGCGCCTGCGGCAATACATCGCCGAGATGGAAGACGCCAGCGGTCCGCACCGCTAGATGCTAGCAGTCCGTTCGGTGCGGCCGCCGCGCCCGACTGCTCTTGCTCGATACCTCACTTGGACGGTATACGATCTCGTCGAAATCGGAGCGCCGCTCGCTAGCGTTGGCACCGTCAACGCTGAACCACGGACAAGGACGTCCGCATGTCGCACGCGATTATCGTGGTGCCCTGTCATGATGAGGCCAGGCGGCTGAACCTGCGCATGATTCAAGATTTCGGTCGCCGCGCGACCGGGGCCGAGCTGTTGTTCGTCGACGACGGAAGCCGCGACGAAACGCCGGACCTCCTGGCACACTTGAACCACACCAACCCGCAGCGGTTCACCTGGCTGCGGCTGGCGACCAACAGCGGCAAAGGGGAAGCGGTTCGCCAGGGCGTCCTGGCGGCTCTCGGCCGCCGACCCGACCACGTCGGCTTTTGGGACGCCGACCTGGCGACGCCGTTTTCGGACATCGAAGGTTTCTGCCGCGTGCTCGACAACCGCCCGTCGATCGACCTGGTAATCGGCACGCGAATGCGTCTCCTCGGCCATCGGATCGACCGTCGCCCGCTGCGGCGCGTGTTGGGGCGCGTGTTCGCCACGACGGCTTCGTTGGCGTTGGGTCTTCGCGTCTATGACACGCAATGCGGAGCCAAGTTGTTCCGCGCGACGCCACAACTCGGACTGCTCTTCGGCCAACCCTTTCTGACACGCTGGATCTTTGACGTCGAGCTGTTGGCTCGCATGAAATGCGCTCGATCGGCCGGCCATGCGGCACCGTTGGACGAGACGGTCTACGAGTACCCGCTGGACGCCTGGCGCGACGTGGCCGGTTCAACGGTTCGCTCAGGCGATTTCATCAAAGCCACACTCGAAATGGCTCGCATCTATTGGACCTATCTCCGCCCCGGAGCCAGGCCTCCCTTGTGCGAGCTCCAGGCCCAACAGCCAGCACGCCAAGGCCAGCAAGCGGCGTAATCGCGCGTCTACTGGAGCTGGCCTGCATCCGACCGTGCCTACGGTTCCGTCCTCGTCATCGCTGGCAGGGTACAATTGTCGCGGGCAGATCTCGTTTGCCCTTCGATAACACCCATCACAACGCGAATCGGTCGAAGCGCTCCCATGACCGTCACTGATCCAACTCAATCCAGCGACACGCCGATTGTCGAGCAGGCCCGTGCCCGCCTCGAAGTCGCCGGACACGAGTGGACGCTCTTCGAGGAGTCGGGTCCGCTGATCGCCGCCCTGATCGAAGACATCAAAACCGCCAAGACTCGCGTCTGGATGGAGAGCTACATCTTCGCCGATGACGCGGCCGGGCGGGCCGTCATCGCGGCGCTGGCCAACCGTGCCGCCGCTGGCGTGGACGTGCGGCTGATGGTCGACGCCTGGGGCAGTTTCAGCACGCCGTCGTCGCTGTTCGATCCCTTGCGTGGCGCCGGCGGACAGGTGCACATGTTCCACGCCTTCGCCGAGGCGCTGTCCAAGCTCCGGTTTCTCGAAGTGCTGAACCAGCGCAACCATCGCAAGCTGCTGGTCATTGACGAATCGGTTGCGTATTTCGGCGGCATGAACGTGGTCGACATGAGCCGCATCCAATCGCCCCATGACGCCAAAAGCCGGCACCTGCCCGCCTCGGCAGGCTGGCGCGACGTGCATGTTCGCATGGTCGGGCCGCGGCAGTCGGAGATCGCTGACCTGTGCGACCGGCTGTGGCGGCGAGTCCACCATCTGCCGCGAACGAGGGGACCGCGCTGGCCGGTGGATGAGCTTTTGCGATCCAACTCGGACTCGTTCTACTTCTTTGGGTCCCGGCCCCGGTTCAAGTATCGCCGCCCGCATCGAGTCCTCGCGCCGCTGTTGCGCCAGGCCCGGCGGGAGATCACGCTGTCGGTGGCTTACTTTCTGCCGCTGGGCCGCGTGCTGCGCGAGCTCGTGAAGGCTCGCAAACGCAAAGTGCGTGTGCGGGTGATCGTGCCTGGCCAAAGCGACGTCAAGCTCGTCCAGTGGGCCACGCGGCACTTTTACGAATATCTGCTCAAGTGGGGTATTCGCGTTTACGAACGCAATGACCGCATGCTGCACAGCAAAGTGATCGAGATCGACGGACGCTGGTCGGTGATCGGATCTTGTAACCTCGACGCCCGCAGCCTGCGGCTCAACCTGGAGTTCTTCGCGGTCGTTCACGCGCCGCAAATGGCCGAGGCCCTGGAACGCATTTGCCAGGAGGAAATCAGCCACAGCATGCGGATCACGGCGGCCTACTGCCGCAGTCGCTCATTTTGGCAGCGATTGCGAGATCGGTCGGCGTGGGCCGTCCGGCGATGGCTGTAATAGGGGACAGGGGTTAAGACGAGAATAGCGCGACCTCGTCTTCACGGTTCGCTCTCGTCGTTGACTGGCTCAAATGAGCGCCAGACCTCGTCAGGAATTCGCCGCAATGCCCCGCTGCGGTAATCGACAAACGCCCACTCCGTTGCGGCCGAGACCAGCAGGGCTTCATCGGATGCTCGCAGCACGCGGTAGCGACGCGTTGAAGAAACTTTCTTCATGTCTGCCACCCAGGTGCGGACGACGATCTGCTCGCTCTCGTAGGCCGGCAGCAGGTACTTGATCTGATGCGAGCGAACGACCCAGCCGCTGCCAAGCTCTTCGTATCGCTCAGGGGGCCAGCCCTGCGCGGCCGAATGTGCCAGCGCCGCGTCAAGAAGCCACGAGAGATACGCCAGATTGTTGACGTGCCCAAGCCGATCGATCTGGTCGGCGGTGACTACCAGCGTGTGCTCGTAAACGGCCGGCACGGTTCCGTCCTCGCGCTGCGCGTGCGTCACGGAGCTTTGGGATTGGGGCTTAACAGGTACGCCAACAGGTCGCCCAGCTCGGCGGCCGTCTTGACCAATCCGCCGGGCATTGGCGAGGTCGGCTGCAATTTGCGCACTTCAATCGTGTCTTTAGTAATCGCCTGGCGAACGGCGGTGGGCAACAACAGCGCAATCTCTTTCTCGTTCTCCTCCACAACCAGGCCCGAGACCGAGCGGCCGTCGTCGGTCACGATCGTACTCGCGGCGAAGATGGGCGCCACCTGTCGGTCGGGCGCGAGGATCGACTCGACCAGATGCGCAACGGTAAACCGCTGGGCCGCGCCCGATAGCGATGGCCCGCCGCCGCCTCGCTGGTTGGGTAGGATTGCGTGACACTTCACACAGCCCAGCGCGTCGGCACTGAACAGCCTGCGACCTCGCTCGGCATCGCCT
>CAZUPX010000891.1:0-10442 GCA_964622155.1 uncultured Planctomycetaceae bacterium
GAAGGACATCTTCAACTTCTTCCGTCGTCAGATCGTTCGCGGCAACGTGAGCAACGTTGCCCTTGGGTTCGTCCACCAAGTCCCAGATCACATGAGCGTCGAGCATCAACTGGGCGCCTTGGTCGCACGCCTCAAACGCAGTTGTAATATAGTAGGTAGACTATCCATTTGTAGTGCACGGAGCGCGTGACCTACGGCTGGGCGATGACTCAGCTTCCGCGCGGCACGTTAGTGATCGTCGCTCATCTTGGAATTATAGCAGAGGCGGGCCGACGCGCAAGACTAGGCTGTTGGAAGGGGCCGTCGCGGCGCATAGACAAATGGGTGGACTAGATGACCAACCAAACGGCCGCGCTTGTCGAAGAAAAAGTAGACGCGAATGTCGCCGTTAAAGAGCAAGTCGACATTGGCTTCTGTAATACCAATATAGCCGTTCAACATTCCGCTCAGGTCGCCATCGTCGAGTCCCACAAGCTGGGGCATAGTCTGGTTGGCTACCCTGTCCCCGGTCGTATCATCGCGCCAATAGGACTGGATGCCGTGGCGGTCAAACCACGCCTCCGCGGTCTCACGGTCGCACTCGCGCGGTACCTCTATTTGGATGAGCTGCTCCAGCGTCGCCACTGTCCAACCTTGCTGGGAGTCCCACCACGGCCAACCGCCGCAGCCGATGAACACGAAGAGGAAGAAAGCCACCGCACAAGCCAGTAAACGACGCCCTCGCCGTACTGGCTTCGTTTGCGCCAGGGCTTCATTCTCTTCCATGCTGGCCGCCTGCGCGGCTGTCAACTCGAGGGGCCTCGGTTGACGGAGTCGCGCGTTTTTTCCTAGCGATCCAGCGCCACCGTGACGGTCTTGGTTTCGGTGTACGCTTCCAGCCCCTTTTCGCCCAACTCGCGACCCAGGCCGGACATCTTGAATCCACCGAAGGGGGCCGCGGCGTCGAACACATCGTAACAGTTGACCCACACCGTGCCGGCCCGCAGCTCATTGGCCAGCCGATGGGCTTTGCCGATGTCGCGAGTCCAGACGGCGGCGGCCAAGCCGTAGAACGTGCTGTTGCCGCGCTCGATCACCTCGTCGACGTCCTTGAACTTGAACACCGAGAGCACCGGGCCGAAGATCTCGTCCTTGGCGATCGACATCGTGTCTTTGACGCCGGTGAAGATCGTCGGCTCGATGAAGAATCCCCGATCGCCGAACCGCTTGCCGCCGGTGACGCACTGGGCGCCTTCCTTCTTGCCGGCCTCGACATAGCTCAGGATCTTGTCGAACTGGGCCTTGTCGACCTGCGGACCCTGCTCCGTGGCGGGGTCGAACGGATCGCCGAGCTTTCGGCTCTTGTTCATGGCGGCCAGCTTGTCGACCAGCTTGTCGTGGACCTTTTCCTCGACGAACACGCGGCTTCCCGCGCAACAGCATTGACCCTGGTTGAGATACAACCCCACGTGCGTGCCCGCCGCCGCCGCGTCGAGATCGGCATCGGCGAAGATGATGTTCGGGCTTTTGCCGCCGAGTTCGAACGTAAGCCGTTTCAGCGTCTGGCTGGCGTCGCGCATGATGATCTGCGCCGTTTTATACTCGCCGGTGAAAGCCACTTTGTCGACGCCGGGGTGCTTGACGATCGCGGCGCCGGCGGTGGGCCCGTAGCCCGGCACGACGTTGATCACGCCGTCTGGAATGCCGGCCTTTTGCGCCAGCCGGGCCAGCCGCAGACAGGTCAACGGCGTCTGCTCAGCCGGCTTCATGACGATCGTGCAGCCGGCGGCCAAGGCCGGACCCCATTTCCAGGCCGCCATCAGCATGGGGAAGTTCCAGGGAATGATCTGGCCCACCACGCCCACCGGCTCGCGCCGCGTGTAGCAAAAGTAGTTGCCGCGGATAGGAATCGTCTGACCGTGGATTTTGTCAGCCCAGCCGGCGTAGTACCGCAGACAGTCGATCGTCAGCGGCAGATCGCCCCCCTTTGATTCGCGGATGGGCTTGCCGTTGTCGAGCGTCTCCAGTTGTGCGAGCTCGTCGGCTTCGTCCTCGATCAGATCGGCCAATTTGTTTATCAGCCGGCCGCGGTCGCGGGCGTCCATCTTGCGCCACGGTCCGCTGTCAAAAGCCTTGCGGGCCGCCTTGACAGCCAGGTCGACGTCGGCGGCATCCCCTTCGGCCACCTGGGCAATGACCTCTTCGGTTGCCGGGTTGACGGTCTCGAACGTTTTTCCGCTGGCGGCGGGGATCCATTCACCGTTGATGAAACATTGCGTCTGCCGGATTTCGGGCATGCGAGCCGTTTTAGTCATCGTGGCCATTTCGAGCCTCCTACGAGAAAATCCAATTCATTTCGTCCGTCGATCGGGACATGAAACGCGACCGAGTGACAGCAAGAAGTGCCGCCTCGGGTTCGCATTGTAGGTTTTGAACCGCCAACCCGGCAAGCCGCGCCGCGCGGCGGCACGAGTTGCTACTTCTTGGCGTCGTCCGAGCCCGCCGGCGGTTTGTCATCGTCCTCAACAGGGCCGAGCAGGGCCGCCAGTTGTTTGCCGAGTTCCGGACCGCGAGCGTGCGTGCTGACCACTTTACCCTCCTTGTCGACCAGGATCACGGTGGGAATGCCCATGATGCCGTAGTACGTGGCTACGGTGTTGTCACTCCAATCACCGTTGTGCAGCGTCGGCCAGGAGGGCTGTTCTTTTTCAAGGTAGTCCTCTAACGCCTTGCGGTCGCGATCCAGGCTAATGCCCACGACCTCAAACCCGAGATCGTGATACTTGTCGTAATTCTTCCTGACGTTCGGCGCCTCGGCGCGGCACGGCCCGCACCAGGTGGCCCAGAAGTCGACCAGCACGACCTTGCCGCGATATGCGGCCCAGTCGAACTGCTTGCCATCCATCAGCGTACCGCCGATCTCTAGCGGCTTGCCCATCAGGTCGAGCCGCCGTGCGGCGCCTTCCATCTTGGCGCCCGACTTGGCGATCTGTTCGTCGGGGCTTTTGGCCAGGATCGCGCCCAACTCGCGATAAACGGGAATGGCCTGTTGCGCATTGCCGCCATACTCCAGCCCGACAGCAAATTGCGTGGCCGCGGAAACGGCATACTGCGACGGCTCGGGTGTGGAAAGCAGGTACGCCTTGATATCGTCAAGCAGTTGCTTTTGATCTGCCGCTGAGGCCGAACGGCCTTCCGAAGCTCGCATCAACAGCACCAAGCCTTGGGCGTCTTCAAAACCTTCAAGTTTTTTGTCTTCATCGGTGGCGATTTCCAGAATCTTCTCAGCCGCGACCTTGATGGCCGCGTTGCCCTTAAGCCGATGTTCGGCCGCCTCGCGCTGCGTCTTGGGCCGGAAGGCGCGAAGTTCCTTGATATACGCCAGCAATTCCGTCACTCCCCCTTCGGGCAATTGATACCGATCGGGGGTCTCTTCATCCTGCGCCTTGGCGGTGTCTTTGCTTTGAACCTTGGCTTTGTCGGCCTGCGTGTCCTTGTCCTTGTCGGCGGCCGACACGGAGACCGAGAAAAGGGCGGCCACAAGGACGGCCAGCGCAAGGCCAAGAGTGAATCGTCGAGTGGACATGCGAAGACTCCTTTGAAAAGTTGCGACTTGGCCCGGTCACCCCTCTGCCAACACCACTCATTGTTACGCAATTCCGACTGCGGAACCATCCTCCGATCCCTCGATTGCCGTGCTTTTTTGGCAGCTTCCCCAGGCATGGATCAACCGTTGCAATGTGGTAAACTGGGCTCGAAACTTACCGATCGTTGGTGGCTGTGGACTTGTTTTGGGGCGGAGAACGGCAGTGCGACCGCTGAGCATAGTTGCACCCGACTGGTGGGACTACACGACGCTGGACCGTGCAATTCTCGACGACGCCGCGAGGCTCTCGGCAGCCGATCTGGCCGGCATGGCGCGGGAGGGCTTTGCCGTCAAGTTCTACGACACGCCCGAGGATTTCTACCTGGCCGAGGCACTGGAATACATCACCGCCTGGCGGGCAGCCACGGCCAACCAGCCGGCTGGAATCTGTGGACCGATTGGACCGACGGAACAATTGCCGTTAGTCGCCCGGCTGGTCAACGAGCTGAATCTCGATCTGCGTCATTGCCATTTCTGGGGCATGGACGAATGGGCCGTCGACGGCCGCGAAGTTCCGGAAGACTTTCCGTTGAGCTTTGCTCGGGCCGATCGCGAACTATGTTTTGACCGTATTAATCCGCGGCTGCGGATGCCCGAGAGCCAGATTCATTTCCCCAAGGTCGACTCGGCCGCTTACACCCGAAGCTTCGACCAGGCGCGGTGCGTGGTGATGCAAGGCGGGCAGGGAGAGGTCAAGCACTGGGCCTTCAACGATCCGCCACGTCGCGCCGGTGTCTATCGCGATACACCTCCGCCGCCAGCCGAGTATCGCAAGCTCGCAACCCGGATAGTCGAGTTGCACCCGATGACGATCATTCAGAACGCGCGGACTTCCGGCGGCGGCGTGGTGACGGGCGTGCCGACTCAGGCGGTGAGCGTGGGGCCGGTTGAGACCTGGAAGGCCGAGAAAGTCTCGATCTGGCACGCCGGCAATCACGACAACCCCTTCGGTCTCCGGCTGACCACGCTGATGATCTCAAAGCGGATTCCCGACACGTCGGTTCCCATGTCGCTGTTGGCCGAACACCCCAACGTGCAGTTCAATTTCCTGCGCAGCGGGATCGGCACGTGCGAGACCGAGATGCACTAGGCAGTGGAGTATTCTGACGTGAAGGCGAAGAAACGGGCGTTTGCCGTGGCGGCGCATCCCGACGACATTGAGTTCGTGATGGCCGGTACTCTGATTCTGTTGCGAGACGCCGGCTACGAGATTCACTACATGAACATCGCCAATGGCTGCTGCGGTTCGACTGAATACAGCGCCGAGCACACGGCTCAAATTCGCGAGAAGGAGGCCATGGCCGCTTGCGATTTGATTGGCGCCGAGTTCCACCCCAGCCTGGTCAACGATCTGGAGATCTTTTACGACCACAGAACGCTGGCGCGGCTGGCGGCGGTGATGCGCGAAGTGGCGCCGGAAATATTGCTGGTTCACGCGCCCGTGGATTACATGGAAGACCACACGAATGCCTGCCGGTTAGCGGTCACTGCCGCGTTTGCGCGAGGCATGCCCAACTATCCGACCGAGCCACCTCGCGCTCCTGTAGAGCATGCGGTAACGATCTATCACGCCCAGCCACACGGCAATCGGGATCCTGTGGGTCAACCGGTGCGGCCTGGCATGTTCGTCGACATCTCCAGTGTGATGGGCGAAAAAACGGCCATGCTGGCTTGCCACAAGAGCCAGAAGCAATGGCTCGACACGAGCCAAGGTCTCGACTCGTATCTGGAGACGATGAAGGATTTGGTGCGCGAGGTGGGGCGGATGTCGGGTGCCTTTGAATATGCCGAGGGTTGGCGGAGGCATTTGCACTTGGGCTTCTGCGACGAGGATGCCGATCCGCTGTTCCGAGCTCTCAAAGAGCATGTGTTGCTTGGTGCTTAGCCGGTTTGCGTCGGCTCGAAGTTTGAGGAAAAGCTACCCAGCTTGACACCCCCCTGGGCACGACTATCATGCAGGTTTACGCCATGTGGAGGCCGCGCCAGCGAGGGGAGGGTACCTCGGACGCAAGCGCGGCAGGGCGTGCCGTGTCTTGTCGACTGGTGCCCGGATGCCCGGTTTTGTTTCCGTGATACAGGAGCACGTTTGATGCCCGTTCATCGACGGTTGCAGCTTACTGAAGTCGGCGACGTATCGGTGGTCCGATTCGTCGACCGCAAGATTCTCGACGAAGCCAACATTCAGGAATTGGGGCAGGAGCTGTTCCAGTTGATCGAGGAGGAGAATCGCAAGAACCTGTTGCTTAATTTCTCCTCGGTCGAGTTCCTGTCCAGCGCCGCGCTGGGCAAGCTCATCACGCTCGACAAGAAGGTCAAGGCGCACGGCGGAAAGCTGAAGCTGAGCAACATACGCCCGGAGATCTACGAGGTCTTTCGGATAACGAAGCTCAATATGCTCTTGGACATCAAAGACGACGAAGCCGACGCCCTGGCCGGCTTTTGAATCATGTGCTGGCCCCGGCTCGCCGCGCGTCGTCATGCTCATCTGCGAATCGTCATCAAGAAATCTCAACGCCCTTGGAAATTAAGATTCCATTGCGACAAAATCGACCGGGTGCATGGCCAACCGCCCGTAGGGCATTGACCAGCCATTCGGACTCGGCTCCTTGAGAATGCCGTAAGCCATGTCACAGAATCCCACGGCTTGGACGATCGAGCGGAGCATCCCCAGCGAGTTGGCGGCCGGACACCAGGTTCTGGACGAGCTGCTTTCACGGTTGCGGGCCGAAAGTTGGTCGTCGCGCGACATTTTTGGCATCCACCTGGCATTAGAAGAAGCGATCGTCAACGCCATCAAGCACGGAAACTGCCTGGACGCCAGCAAGCATGTTCACGTCATCTGCCGATCGACGGCCGACAAAGTCTGGATCGAGATCCGCGATCAGGGTCCGGGTTTCAACCCTGAGGCCGTACCCGATTGCACCGACGCACAGCACATCGACTGCCCCAACGGCCGCGGCATCATGCTGATGCGCAACTACATGACCCGTGTCGAGTACAGCCAGCGCGGGAACGTAGTCACGATGGAAAAGCTGCGCCCGAGTGATAGCTAGCAGGGGCGAAATGCCCTTGAATGCCATTGGGCCTTCAGCTACAAGTCACCGCTTATTTTTTCACCTCTCGATGCCCGGACTGTCCGTCCAGGAGCGCGGCCGATGCGGTGGCGATATCTACTTGCGGTTCTGTCGGGTGTCTGCATGGCCGCGGCGTGTCTCGGCGAAGAGTTTCCGTACACGGCCTACGTCAACTCCGGCGACGTCTACGTGCGCAGCGGGCCAGGGCGAGATTATTACCCCACCGACAAGCTGCAAAAGGGACAGAAGGTCGACATCTACCGGCACGATCCGGGCGGATGGTACGCCATTCGACCGCCACACGGTAGCTTTGCCTGGGTCTCGCGTCGGCACATCGAGCTCGATTCCGACGGCACCGCAACCGTCACCACACCGCGCGCCGTCGCGCGGGTTGGCAGCGCCTTCAGCGACGCGCGCGACGTGATTCAGGTGCGACTGGACAAGGGCGAAAAAGTCGAGGTGATAGAATCTCCCGCGGACGAGTCGACATGGTGCAAGATCGGCCCTCCCTCGGGTGAGTTCCGCTGGGTATTCTCCAAGTTCGTCGACCGCGACCTTCCCGACGACCTGGCCGAGGACGAGCGGCACGCCCCGCGCGACGTGCGGCTGGCCAGCGGCCAGAGCGATGTTCCGTCATCCGCCAGGCCGGCGGACAAAGACGACAATCAACACGGTCAACGTCCGCACAATTCCACAAACCGCTCCAGCACCGACCGCGAACTGGATCGAATCGACCTGGCGCTGTCGGCCATGGTCGTTCAGGACATCCCGGCCTGGAGCTTCGATGACCTGAACCTTCGGGCGGAAACGGCACTGCGCGAGGCGCAGACCACCGACGAGCGCGGCCGGGCACGAGTGCTAATGAGCAAGCTGGCCCGATTCGACGACATCAAGCGGCGGCACGAAGCGATCCATGCGCGCGGCACCGTCGATCGCCAAGCGCCCGCGCGCGCCGCGACCGATCCGGCCGCAGCCGCTGACATGGGACGTTATGACGGTATCGGGCGTCTGTCGCCGGTCATCTCAGAGAAGGTTGGAGGTCCGCAGTACGCGCTGGTCGACTCGACCAATGCCGTGGTGTCCTTTATCACGCCCGCTCCCGGAGTGAATCTGCGACCTTACGTCGATCGCTATGTGGGCGTGAATGGACAGCGTGGCTATCTCACCGAGCTGCAGCGCCAGCACATCAACGTGCAGCGCGTGACTGTGCTGGAAGTTCAACGCCGCTAAGGGACGCGCTGGCGGCGCTATTTCATCCCGGTCGCCAGATCCCCAGGCAACCGGTTTCTATTCACCTGTGCGCCATTTTTCCGGTCCGCAGCGTGGCGGCGGTCTGCGTATTCTGCGCGGGCGCCCAGGAAGCCCTAAGGGTTTCCTAGATCGTCAGTGCAGCTAGCGACAGCTCAGCAATCGCCGCTAGCTCGAAAATTTTGGCTGTCCCCGGTCAGTTCCGCGAGCCGAATAACCTCTAAGGTCGTCACAGACGGCCAAGAGAGCCGCAACCGTGCTCGCCCGATCGGGCACAACGGGCGGCTAGGGGGAACTGGCTTGGGGGGGACTATGGCAAGGGGAGCTGATGCGCCGTGCGTGCGCGCGCGGTGGCGATTGAATATCCAGCAGGTCGCCGCACGAGCCTTAGTCCGCTCGCTGGTTCTGCTGCTGGTTGTTGCGGCCTTGTGCACGAGCGGTTCGCAGTGCCTGGCCGCTGGGGCAATGCCCCAGGGCACCTCGGCCCGCGCAGCGCGCGAAGACGCGATTCGCTCGATTCCCATGAACAAGCTGGCTCCAGCCGATAGGCAGCGGATTGGCGCCACGATGTCCGGCTCAGCTATCTTTCGGCGCTTGCCGATCCAGGTCACGCCCTGCGATCCGGACTTATATCTGTTTCTGATTCGCCATCCCGAAGTGGTCGTGAACATTTGGGAGGTGATGAAGATCAGCAACGTGGCGCTCGAGCGGATCGGCGCCAATTCGTTCCGCGCCAGCGATGGCGCCGGCACGTTGTGCAACGTGAAGTACTGTTACAGCAATCACGACACGCAGGTCATCTACGCCGAAGGTACTTACGACGGCCCGCTGTTCAGCCGACCGGTGAAGGCCAATTGCGTCCTGATCCTCAAGAGCGGTTACGCGCGCGAAACCAACGGCGTCTATTACGTCACCAGCCGCATGGATACCTTCATTCAGATCGATCACGCGGGGGTTGAGCTGCTGGCCAAGACCTTTCAACCGCTGGTACACCGTTCGGCGGATTTCAACTTCGTCGAGACGGCCGCTTTCTTGGGCACGGTCTCAAAGGCTGCGGAGCTCAACTCCGCGGGCGTGAATCGCCTGGCCCACAAATTGACAAAACTCGAGCCGGCCGTGCGCGACCGTTTTGCCGAACTGGCTGTCGAGGTCGGCAATAAGGCCCGCCAGCGCGATGGCGGGCACGCCTCCGCCGAGGGCGCATTGCCTCTCGAGGGACCGAAGCAGAACCTGGTCGAACGCCGGTAGCCGAAGCGAACCTCCGCCGGCAATGGCAACTGGCCTCGATGGTACCTGGCCTCGGTGGAACTGTGGCTGGCCTCTATGAGGCCGGAGCGCGACGGAGCGACTTCGGTTCTCGCCAGCGCCGGGGTCACAGACCCCAGCTACAGACGACAAGGGCGAGACTACCTGATCGCCGAACCGGCGGCGACCTTTCCTTGGGCCAACTCTTTCACCGCTTGCAAATCGAGCTTGCCGGTTCCCAAAAGCGGAATCTCATCGATTTCGTAGAAGCTGTCGACACACGGCAACCACAAGTTCGGCAGCCCGTGACTGGACAGCTCTTTGATCATTTGCTCCGGCGTCTTATCCGATGGCAGGTGAAACACAATCAGGCGCTCACCTTTACGCTCGTCGGGCACGGCCGTTACGGCCACCGCGACTTTTTCGTCGTCGTTGGTGACGATCTTCTGCAGCAGATCCTCGATGTGGATGTGCGGCACCATTTCGCCGCCGATTTTCGAAAACCGGCTCAACCGGCCTGTGATGTGGATGAAGCCGTCGGCGTCGATCATGCCCATGTCGCCGGTGACGTACCAGCCGTCGCGCATGACCTTGGCCGTTTGTTCGGGATGTTTGAAGTAGCCCTGCATGACGTTGGGGCCTTTGATGCACAAGATGCCCGCCTCGTCGATGCCCAGGTCCTCGTCCGTTTCGTGATTGATGATCTTGGCGCTCACGCCGGGAATGGGCTTGCCGATGGTGCCCACGCGCTCCAGGTCGGTCCGTCCATCCAGTGTCCGGTTAGGTGGGATGTTGAACGACACTGCCGGCGAGAGTTCGGTCGTGCCATAACCTTCCATGGGGCGGATGCCGAATTTCTCTTCAAATGCCGCCGTAAGTTCGCCCGGCAGTTTTTCGGCGCCGGTGACCACCAATTGCAAGCTGGCAAAGTCCTCGGGCCCGCAGCGGCGCATGTACGATCGCAAGAAAGTCGGCGTCGACACCAGGATCGTGATCTGATGGTCGTGGCAGAGCTTGCCGATGATCTTGGCGTCCAACGGGCTGAAGTGATAGATGCCGCGCACGGGCGTGCCCAGAACGGCCCATAGCCCCACGGTGAAACCCATCGAATGAAATAACGGCAGGATGCCACACAGCGAGTCACGCTCGGTCAAGTGCAGCGTGTCCTCGATGGCCGCTACGTTCGTGCCCACGTTGTCGTAGCTGAGCATCACACCCTTCGGCTTGCCGGTCGAGCCCGAGGTATAGAG
>CAZUPX010000892.1:0-2744 GCA_964622155.1 uncultured Planctomycetaceae bacterium
CGTTGACCACGATCGGCGACTTGCCGATGTACTTGGCATAAGCCACTGCCGTGGCCACCGTCTCGTCGTTGGTCTTGGCTCCGCGAATGACTTCCACCAGCGGCATCTTGCGCACTGGATTGAAAAAATGGATGCCGCAAAACCGCTCGGGCCGCTTCAGCCCCTCGGCCAGCTTGGTAATCGGAATCGTCGAGGTGTTTGAGGCCAGGATCGCCGTGTCGGACAATTGCGGCTCCAGCCGCGCATAGAGCTGCTTCTTGACCTCGGGATTCTCCACGATCGCCTCAATCACCAGGTCGCACGGGGCAAACTCGCCGTCGACCGTGGCCGGGTTCAACAGCGACGCGAACTGTAGCGCTTTGCGGGCGTCGGGGCGCTTGGTCTCCTTGTCGTAGGAGACCTCTTCCAGGACCTGGCCGATAGCCTTCGACAATGCGTCGGGCACGGCGTCGGAGAGTGCCACGCCCAACGTGCGCTTCAAGTTCGCCGCCGCAATCCCTTGTCCCATGATGCCGGCGCCGATCACGCCGACCGACTTGATCCGCTTGGGCTTTATGTCGCGGCTTTCGACGCCGGTGTCTTTCTTGTTGCGATCGGCAAGCAGGAACACGTTGATGAGCGAACGATTAACCGGAGAGCCAAACAGTCCGGCCATGGCCTTTGATTCCTCAGCGCCGGCGGCAGCCGCGTCGAGTCCGGTCGTGCCGAGCAAGACTTCCAAGGCCGCCAGCGGCGCCGGATAGCGCCCCTCGGTCTGACCTTGAATCACTGCCGAAGCCGTTGCACCCAGGAAACCGAGCTCCGTTTCGCTGATGTCGATCGGCCCATCCCAATGCTTGCGACAGCGCAGGTACTGACCGGATTTTTGCTCGGCGCGAATTACGGCGATCGCCGCATCGAGCAACTTCACCGAAGGGACCAGGTCGGAGATCAGCCCCATCGCCTGGGCCGTTTTGGCGTCGATCGACTCGCCACTAGTGACCAATTCGACCGCGTTGTACAGTCCCAACATGCGCGGCGAGCGCACCGTGCCGCCCCAACCGGGCAGCAGGCCCAGCTTGACTTCCGGAAAACCGAACATCGCCTTCGAGTCGCTGGACATCAAGCGCCGGTCGCACCACAGCGCCAACTCGGCGCCGCCGCCAACGCATTGACCCTCGATCGCCGTGACGGTGACGAAGGGCATCTTGGAGAGCCTCGCGAACAGCTCGCGGCCATGAGCGCACATTTTCACGACATCGGCGCGCGGCATATTGATGCCGGCCAGAAATTCGCGAATGTCGGCCCCCACGATGAACACGCCCGGCTTGCCCGAGCGAATCACGAGGCCCGCCAGGTCCTTGCGCTTTTCCAGCGTGTTGAGATGCCCTTCGAGTTCCTCCAGCACGGCGCGCGACAAGACATTGGCGCTGCCGCGCGGATCGTCGAGCGTGAGCACGGCGATGTCCGAGCCTTCGGTGGTGAGTTTCATGTAGGGTTGGTCGGCCATGGTCGAGACCTTTCGCCTTGGAAAACTCGCTTCATCCCAACCCGACGCGTAAGCGAGGGATTCCGAGAGAATTCAAGTCCATCGGAAGAATCCCTCGCTTGCGCGTTTTGATGTTGCGCTTTTCGTGCTATGACTGCTAGGTTTTGCGTTGGCACGCAAGAGGATAGATCGCTTCACGATTCGTTTGAGAAAACGGGTGATTAACACACTAACCGTCGTGTTTTCAGGGCGATTTTCAGTGTCGGACCTCAAAAGCGCAACATCAAAACTTGCGCGTCGGGTTGGTGTGCTGATCCTCATGTATAGTGATAACGCTCGGAAAACGTCGCCACAAGGCCCGGCCAGTGTCGGTAGATGGAGCCGCACAGCAAGCAACCGAAGATTGACAAACCACGCCTGCGCGCTATTCTCTGAGTGCTCGCAGGTCCCGGCGCGCGAGCCCGGCGCGCGTCATTCTTTTCAGGCCCAACGATGAACGCGCATTCACGAAGCATCAACCCGCACCGTTGGTTTGCTCGCACAACTCAATTGATTGGGTTGGTGGTCATTCTTGGCCTGGCGGTTTGCCTCGCCGCCGCCGCGCAAAAGGCGTCCACCGTTCGCCTGGTGGTCGACTATGGCGACGGGGTGCAGGTGCATTTTATGGCCCTTCCCTGGAACGAGGGAATGACCGTGTTGGAGGCCCTGGCGGCGGCCCAGAAGCACCCTCGTGGAATCACCTTCACTCATCGCGGCTCGGGAAGCTCCGCCTTGATAACCACGATCGGCAATCTGAAGAACGAGGGCGGCGGCGAAACGGCCAAGAACTGGCTGTTCTACGTCAACGACAAGCAGTCCGAAGTCGGTGTCGGCACCTATAAGCTAAAGAGCGGTGACGCTGTCTTGTGGAAGTTCCAAATCTACGGCTAGAATTCGGACGCAGGGACTAGGGTCTGGGACTTGGGTTTGATTGCAAAACGCGACGGAGATGCTGACATGACTCGCGACGTGCGGACTGATGCGGCCGTGTTCTGTGGACTGGTGGCTTTGGCGGTCGGCACACGACTGTTGATGATCGAGCCGAACTTTCACGCCGTGACAGCGGCCGCACTATTCGCCGGGTTCTACTTTCGCCAACGCTGGACCGCCGCATGTGTTCCATTGATCGCCATGACCGCCTGCGACTGGGTGATCGGCGGATACGACCGCGAAGTGATGATCGTCGTCTATGCCTCGATGCTGCTGCCGATTGCTTGGCGCGGACTCTTGCGTTCGC